>JAPLHJ010000304.1 GCA_026389675.1 Chloroflexota bacterium
ACTACCGGCATGCCGACATTTTACACTTTATGGGTTGAAGACAGAAAACGTAGGGGCGTAACTTCTGATACGCCCGCCATCTTAGCTACGTCATTGCGAACGAAGCGAAGCAATCCTTAGAATCGTAGGTGCCTACATTCAGGTGCGCCCGTCCCGGCGGGCGGGTTTGAAAACCCGCCCCTACGGATTACATTATTAGGTTCCGGCAGGCAAGTTTGAAAACCCGCCCCTACGGTCATAATAGCTGCGCGATGGTCACCCCGTCCCCGCCCTCCCCCTGGCCACCCGGCCTGAACGATTTGACCAATTTATGCACGGCCAGGCCCTCGCGCACTGCTGCGCGCACCGCGCCCGTCCCATAGCCGTGTATGATGCGCACCTCGGGCAGGTGCGACATAAAGGCGTCATTGAGGTAGCTGTCCAGGGCGGACTCCACCATTTCGGCGCGCTGCCCGCGCAGGTCGAGCTCCGGCGAGGCCGGCCTGATGGTCCTGGGCCTGGCCACCACCCTTTCCTCCTCCTCAGCGGCGGGACCCGGCGTATCCAATTTTTCCACCCCGTCGATGCGCAGGGTAAGCTTCACGTCGCCCACCTGCGCTTCGAGCCTGCCCTGTCCGGCATCCACGGAAAGCACCGTGGCCACCGTATCCATATCCCGGAGGCGCACGCTGTCGCCAACCGAGATTACCTCCGCGGACGCTTCCGGCTCCTTTAAGGCAGCTAATCTCTCGCCGAGCAGCCGGTTGCGTTCATCGGCCTCACCGGAAATTTTTTCCAGCGCCCTGCGCGCGCGCTCCACCTTCTCCCGGTTGGCCTGCTTCTTAAGCTCGTTCTCAGCTTCGCGGATGGAGCGGTAAAGTCCCGCTATCTCCTTATTGAGATTATCCTGTATCTCGCGCAGCATATCCCGCTCCCTGTCCCTGATGCGGGATATCTCGTTTTCAAGGTGCGCCGACAGTTCCGAGGCCCGGGCCTGTTCTTTCCCGATGACAAGCTGGGCTTCCGCCAGCCTCTTGCGCTCGGCCGCCAGGTCAACCATCATGGCCTCGACCTCCTGCGAACCCTTAGACATGATGCTGCGGGCATTGCTGACGATATCCTCGGGCAGGCCGAAGCGTGAGGCGATGTTGAGCGCGTTGCTGCCGCCCGGTATACCGACGCTCAGCCGGTAGGTAGGCATCAGCGTAACCGGGTCGAAATCCAGCGAGGCGTTGCGCAGCCCCTTGTTGAGATGGGCGAAGGCCTTGAGTTCCGAGAAATGCGTTGTCACCACCACGGCCGTCCCCTTCCCCACAAAGTGCGTCAGCGTGGCCTGCGCCAGCGCAGCGCCCTCGCCCGGATCGGTGCTGATGCCCAGTTCATCCAGAAGCACCAGGCTGTGCGGCGTGGACTTCTTGACGATGCGGGCAAGATTGCTGATGTGGGCGCTGAAGGTGGACAGCGTCTGTTCGATGCTTTGCTCGTCTCCGATATCGGCGAAGACCTCGTCGTATACCGGCATAGCCGTACCATCGGCGCAGGGCACCGGCAGGCCGGCCTGGGCCATCAGCACCAGCAGGCCGATGGTCTTGAGCGCCACCGTCTTGCCGCCGGCGTTGGGACCGCTGATTAGCAAAACGGAGAATTCCCTGCCAAGTTCAACACTCAAAGGAACGGCTTCTCCCTTGAGCAGGGGATGCCTGGCGTTAAACAGCCTTAAATAGTGTCCGCCATCTCCGGAAACTATCTCCGGTTCGATGGCCTTTACCTTCTCCGCGTAGAGGGCCTTGGCCAGCGCCAGGTCCAGCCGCGCCAGTATCTCGATATTCAACCTGATATCTTCAGCCGCCGCGCCCACCAGGGCGCTGAGGTTTGCTATTATGCGCTCGATCTCCTGCCTTTCCTCCACTTCGAGCTGGCGCAGTTCGTTGCCCGCCTCGATGGTCTCCATCGGCTCGATAAAAACTGTGGCGCCGGTATTGGAGACATCGTGCACTATGCCCTTGAGCTCCCGCTTGGCCTCCACCCTGACCGGCAGCACGTAGCGTCCATTGCGCTCCGTGACCAACTGCTCCTGCAGCGCATCCTGGCCGCGTTTGGACTTGACGATGGAGGCCAATTTTTCCTGCAACTGTTTCCTGGTATCCCTCAGCCGCCACCTCACGTCCGCCAGGTGCGGCGAGGCCGCGTCCAATACCTCCCCCGTGGCAGACAGGCATTTGCCTATCTCCGCTTCCGTCTGCGTCAGTACCGTGATATCCTGAACGATGCCCCACAGGGCAGGCAGTTCATTAGACAGCTTGTTCAGCCCGTTGCGCGCCAGGCGGGCGGCGGCGCTGGTCTTGAGCACCCTGAGCAGTATCAGGGGATCGAGCGAAACACCTTTCTCCGCGCGTGTGGCATCCTCCCGCACATCGTAGGCCTCGCTGATATGGAAATCCGGCCGCACGGACAGCAGCCGCCGCGCTTCGGCCGATTGCCTGAGCAGGAGTTTAACCCATTCTGCATCCGCGGTGGGTTGCAGGTTGAGCGCCAGCTCCCGTCCGGCCGGGAAAGAGGTGTAATTAGCCAGCCTTTCCCGTACGCGGGGAAATTCCAGCATCGCGATACTGTTGGTGTCCATGGGGATAATTATACTATGCTGAGGCGGGCGGGTTTAAAAACCCGCCCCTACGTTGATTCGCGTCTTACGGCCCGCGGGAAAACACGCCCTACGTTAGTACCGTAGGGGCGTACCTTCAGGTGCGCCCGCCGGGGTCTGATTTACAATTTGACCAGCTTGACGCCGGTGATATCCGGCACCTCGAGAATCTTCTTGATGATGGCGGCGTCCGCGGCCTCGTCGATGGATAAGATCATCAGCGCCTCGCCCCTGGGTTGAATGCGGGCCACCTGCATGGCGCTGATATTCACATTATTTTTGCCGGTAATAGTCCCGACCGCGCCGATCAGGCCGGGCTTATCGGTATGGTAACAGAGCAGGAAATAGCCGCCGGTGGGGACGATATCCAACCAGAACTGGTTTATCCTGACTATATGTGTCTCGTCGCGCAGCACCGTTCCGGCCACATCAATTGTGGCGCCGCTGGCAATTACCTCCAGGGATACCAGGCTGGCATAGTTGGCGACCTCCGTCTCCTTCTGCTCGGATATCTTGAGACCGCGCTGCTGGGCGATAACACCGGCGTTGACCAGCGTGACGTGCTCCTCGCTGACCGTATCCAGCAGGCCACTCAATATCGAGGCTTTGAGCGCCGAAGTGTCATATTGCGCTATCTTTCAATCCTTTAAGCTGTCCGGCCATGAGCTGTCCGGCCATCTTGCCGACAACATTGGCCACGTCCATATAAGGTTTGAGTATCTCGAGCAATTCCGCCGGTATCTGGGGTACATTGACCGCGAAGCGCGCCGGCTTGCCGTTGAGGACATCGATTATCTGGTCAACCACGTCGATGCAGACGTTGGTCTGCGCCTCCCTGGTGGATGCGCCGAGGTGGGGAGTGACAATGACCTTATCATTTTTGAAGAGGATGCCGTCGGTGCAGGGTTCCACCGCGAAAACGTCGATAGCCGCGCCTGCCACCTTGCCCTCCTCGATGGCTTTAATCAGCGCCTCATCGTCGATCAGGCCTCCGCGCGCGCAATTGACCAGCCGCACGCCCTTCTTCATAATGGCGAACTCCTTCGCGCCTATCATCCCCCTGGTTTGCGGCGTCAGGGGCAGGTGCAGTGTGATGAAATCCGACTCCTTGTAAAGCTGCTCCAGCGGCAGCAGCGCAATGCCCAGCGACTGGGCGTATTCCTGCGATGCGAAAGGGTCATAGCCGATCAGCCTCATTTCGAAGCCCTTGGCGCGGGCCGCCACACCCGAACCGACGTTGCCCAGGCCGATGATGCCCAGTGTCTTGTTGCGCAGTTCAACGCCGGTGTACTCCTTGCGGTTCCACTTGCCGGCTTTCAGGGTAGAATTCGCCTGCTGGATATTGCGGGCCATGGCCAGCATCAGCGCCATGGTATGCTCGGCAGCGGCCACCGTATTGCCGGTGGGAGCGTTGACCACCATGATGCCCTGCTGTGTGGCCGCGTTGATATCCACGTTGTCCAGGCCTACGCCCGCCCGCGCTATGATCTGCAGCTTCGTGCCGCACTTAATTACATCGGCCGTAACCTGAGTTTCGCTGCGCACGATTATAGCGTCGTAGTTGCCGATAATAGCCTTAAGCTCATCCGGTTTCAAGCCGAGTTTAACATCCACCTCGGTCTTGGCCTTCAGGCTCTCCATCCCCTCGGGCGCCAGCGGGTCAGCTACAAGTACTTTCATTTAAAACCACCTCTAATCAGAAAAATTCCAAATTCCAAAAACCAAATTCCAAATAAGCTCCAAATTCTAATTAATACCTTTTTACCTGTTTCTTTTATTGTTTGGATTTTGGAATTTGGAGCTTGGATTTTATTTCTTTGCCATTGGCAGCGCCTTATCCATGGCCCCGAGCACCTCGTCCATGTCCTTCTCGCTGACGAAGCCGAGGTGGCCGATGCGGAAAACCTTGCCCTTCATGCCGCCCTGGCCGCCGGCGATGACCACCTTATATTCGTCGCGCAGCGTGCCGGTGAATTTGGACACTTCCATATCCGCCGGAGCTTTCACCGCCGTTACCGTATTCGATGCGTATTTCTCGTTTGCCACGAGCAGCTCCAGGCCTTTGGACTTGACCCATTTCCTGGCCTTATCCGCAACCCGCGCATGGCGGGCGAAGATACTCTGCAAACCCTCCTTGAGCATTATCTCCAGGGCAACGTCCAGCCCGAAGTACACCGAGACTGCCGGGGTCCACGGGGTCTGGCCGTCGGGAATGAATTTCTTGGCGCGGGTGTAGTCGAAGTAAAAGCGAGGCATCTTAGCCTGCGCCTGCGCCTTCCAGCCCTGCTCACTGATGCTGACGAAGGCCAGGCCGGGTGGGACCATCCAGCCTTTCTGTGAACCGGAAACTACTACGTCCAAGTTCCAGGCATCCACCTGCACATCGATGGAGCTCATGCTGCTGACGGCGTCCACCAGGATCAGCTTCCCGGCG
>JAPLHJ010000173.1 GCA_026389675.1 Chloroflexota bacterium
AGAGGGGGTTTTTCATTATGAAAAAAATCATCGTATTGGGTGGAGCGGGCACCATGGGTTATGAGGTGGTGAAACTGCTGCTGGAGAGGACGAGCGCGGAGATCACCGTAGCCGACGCCAGCGTCAAGGGCCTGAAACGCGTTGAAGCTGAGATGGGGAACAAAATCAAAATCGCAAGCGCTGATGTGAATGATAGGGAGTCGCTGGTCAAGCTGCTCAAAGGCGCTGACGTGGTTATCAGCACGGTTGGCCCGTTCTACAAATATGCAGCCGGAGTGATTAAAGCTGCAATTGATGCGGGGGTAAACCTTGTCGATATAGATGACGATTTCGACGCCACCAAGGATTGCCTGGCACTGGATGAGGATGCCAGGAAGGCCGGTGTAGCTGCCATCATCGGTATGGGCGCCAGCCCGGGTGTGACCAACCTGATTGCCAAGCTGGGCGCCAGCCGTATGGACAGGACCGACGATATACGGTTGTACTGGGGGGAGAGTGCGATCGACCCGACCGGGTCGGCGGCTATGATGCACTGGTTCCATATAACCGCAGAAAAGGTACCTGTATTTGTCGATGGAAAATGGGTTGAGAAGCAGGGATTCACCGAGCCTGAGGTTATCGAATTCCTGCCGCCTATTGGGAAGCTGGAAGTGGTCCTGACCGGTCACCCTGAGCCGGTCTCGCTGCCCAGGTATATCCAAGGCGTGAAAAACGTAAGCATCAAGGGTGCCCTTTATCCTCCCAAGATGATGGAGCTTTACCGCTGGCTGATCGACACGGGATTCGGCAGCAATGAAATGTTCATGGTAAATGACATGGTATCAATGCCCTTCAGAGAGTTGGCCGTAAGGATAATCCGCTCGATGCCGCGCTTCGCACCGGAGTACTTTAAAGACATACTCGAGGATGCGCTGGGCAAATATGAGGCCTGTGCCGGGACATTCAAAATCGTTGTCAGCGGGCAGAAGGGTAATAAGCAGGTGACCCGTACCTACGACCTGATGGCAAATAATGTGGCGCACAGCACCGCTTTGCCGGCCGTAATGGCTGCGCTGGCCTTACTGGACGGGAAGGTGAAAGCGGCCGGAGTTATGGCCCCGGAGGGAGCTCTGGACGCCGCCATGTTCTTCGATGTACTGAGCAAGGACGCCAGGGTGCGCGAAACGGTTACGGAGTCGGCTGACAGCATCACGGTGAAATAAACCAGGGCATTTCATAAGAACAGAAAATTATTTTGAAGGAGGCACCAAGTACGGCAATTACCTGATAGAAATAAAATGAGACTTGTAGGGGCGGGTTTTTAAACCCGCCCGAAAATGCGGGCGCTGCTTCAGCTGCGCCCCTGCATGTCACGAAAATAAATCCGGGAGGCCAATTATGAAAATACTCGTTCTGGGCAGCGGGATTATCGGTGCAGGCGCTGTCAGGCAGCTGGTCAAATACAGCGATGCAGCAGTTATTAATGCGGACATCGACCTGGCCAAGGCTGAAGCCGTCGCGGAAAAATATGGCAAGGACCGTGTTAAGGCGTGTGAGCTGGATATCGACGACCACGCCGGCTTTGTTAAGTTTATTAAACAGGAAAACCCCGACGTCGTGGCCAGCACTATCGGGCCGTTTTACAGGAACGCCGGCAAAGTCTATAAAGCTTGTATAGCGGCCGGTAAAAACTGCGTCGATGTGTGCGATGATATCGACGGTGTAAGCCAGGCCATAGCTCTCGACGATGAGGCGAAGAAAGCGGGGATCACCATTGTTAGCGGACTGGGGGACAGCCCCGGCCTGACCAATATACTCGCCAAATACTGCTGCGACCAGCTGGACAGTGTTGAGGATATCAATATTCTATGGGTGGCGCCGCTGAGTGAGGTCGGGCTGGCGCAGTATTTCCACGGTATACACTGTTTTGCTTTCCCGCACCAGTATGTTGACGGCAAGCTGCTCGACCTGGACGGCAAGGTTACGGTGGAGTTCGGTGAGCCGATAGGCAGGGTAGAACTATTGTACTGCGACCATCCCGAACCTTTCACGCTGCCGCGTTATATCAAGGGCGTAAAGAACGTGATCTGCGCCGGGTCTACCTGGCCGGAGGTCCCGGGGTTGTCCATGGGGACGTTAGCGGGATTCAAGGACTACCTCATGCAGCCCATAAATATCCGCGGAACAGAAGTGGCGCCCATCGAAGTGCTGTCGCACATGGCCTTCAACCTGGTGCGGGAGCAGATAGCCAGGTGGAAAGTTGAGGGCAGGGAATACCGCTTCGGCGGCACGATTATCGAGGTTGCCGGCCTGAAGAACCGGGTTAAAACAAAGCTGACTTTCTCGGGTGTGGGCAAGGGCATGACAACGACGCCGCGCACGCTGATTACGGTCGCCAAGATGGTGGCCGGAGGGCAGGTCAAAGTTAAGGGCGCTTATGCACCCGAGGGCTGCATCGATCCGCTGGATTTCATGAAGGCCTTCAGCGAGGGTTTTGCCACCATCAAGACCATGCCCTCGGATAAACCGAACGAATTTATCGTGGATATCGTGCCGGTTTAAAGTCCCTGCTGCTTGTATTGCTGACCGAGCTGAACGTAGGCGTCGTTGCCTGCCAGCATCATCGACAGCTTCTCCTGGCTGAGCTTTTCTTTGACTTTGGCCGGGCTGCCCATGACCAGCGAACCGGGTGGTATTTTGGTGTTGGGCGTAATCAATGCGCCCGCTGCGATAAAGCATTTTTCGCCGATCTCGGCGCCCTGCAGCACCACGGCGTTGATGCCCACCATTGAGCCGTTGCCGATAGATTTGCAGTGGATGACC
>JAPLHJ010000247.1 GCA_026389675.1 Chloroflexota bacterium
ATGGGTGGGTGCGCAGGTGCGCAGCCAGATTTGCAGACTTCAAAAGCTGACAATGCTGTTACTGGCACAGCCAAACCAGACAGTGTCGAACTTATCTATTTTCATACGAAAGTAGCTTGCCATTGCATGTCAACCATGCAAGATAACATCAAGTACGCTGTCGATACATATTTTGCAAATGAAACAGCTTCCGGCAAAGTAAAACTGACCATGATTGTCTCGGACGATCCGGCGAATGAAGAGCTCGTTAAAAGATATGATGCCCTGCCCTTTGTCCTTTTCATCACGGAAACACGGGGAAATAAGGCAAGGACCTATCCAGTTAGCGATATCTGGAATATGACGGGGGACGATAACCGGGACAAGCTGATCAATTTTATCAAGGTGACTGTCACCGACATATTGTATGGGAAGACCTCATAAAGGCTATGCCAATACAAAAATACAATCAAATGGGGGATTGCAAATGAAAGACGCAGGCCAGTCTTGTACCAGCGAGCAAGGCAGTTTAAAGCTGTCGGTCCTGGACCGTTTTCTGACACTCTGGATTTTCCTGGCAATGGCGTTAGGCGTGGGACTGGGCTACTTCATACCGGGGGTAGCCGATGTCATATCTCTATTTCAGGTTGGGACAACGTCCATCCCGATTGCGGTAGGACTGATCCTGATGATGTATCCGCCGCTGGCCAAGGTCAAATACGAGGAATTGCCGCTGGTCTTTCGCGACTGGAAAATACTCGGACTATCCTTGGTGCAAAACTGGGTGATCGGGCCAATACTGATGTTCTTGCTGGCAATACTCCTGCTGAGCGGATACCCGGACTATATGGTTGGGCTAATTATGATAGGACTGGCGCGCTGCATAGCCATGGTTATTGTATGGAATGAGCTTTGCGGGGGAGACAATGAATATGCCGCGGGCTTGGTGGCTTTCAATTCGATATTCCAGATTCTATTCTATTCGGTATATGCCTATGTTTTCATAACGGTGCTACCCGGCTGGTTCGGCCTGAAGGGGTTAGCTGTAAGCATAACTATTTGGCAGATAGCGCAGAGCGTCTTGATCTACCTGGGGATACCGTTTTTCGCAGGAATGCTTACGAGGTTTTCGCTGGTGAAGGCGAGAGGGCGAGAATGGTACGACACGAAGTTTATTCCCAAAATCAGCCCCATCACCCTGGCCGCATTGCTTTTCACTATAGTTGTCATGTTCTCCTTGAAAGGGCAGATCATCGTCCAACTGCCGCTGGATGTGCTGCGCATCGCCTTGCCGCTTCTTATCTATTTTGTGGTTATGTTCCTAGTGTCTTTCTATATGGGGAAGAAGATAGGCGCAAACTACCAAAAGACGGCTACGATCGCCTTCACGGCCGCCAGCAACAACTTTGAATTGGCGATAGCTGTCGCTGTGGCTGTATTCGGTATTGGGTCCGGACAGGCATTCGCCGCTGTGATAGGTCCGCTGGTAGAAGTGCCAGTTTTAATTGGTTTGGTCAACGTATCCCTTTATTTTAAGCGCAAGTTTTTCGATCGAGCCCTAACCATATAAAGTAATGGAGGTTAACAATGAACATTAAATTATTAGGTCCCGGCTGCGCCAAATGCCAGAACCTGGAAAAAACAGTGAAAGAAGTAGTAGCCGCCTTAAAGCTAGACATCAGCATTGAAGATGTAAGAGACATGAAAAAAATCATGCAGTATCCGATTTTGGCGACACCCGGCCTTGTAATCAATGAAAAACTCGTAATGAGCGGAAAAGTGCCGTCAAAAGCCGAGGTCGAACAATTAATTATGAATGCCCTGGCTGCTGAGGACAGGGAGAAAAACAAATGATTAGGTCGAGCGGCGCGGAGCAGATTGCGTGTGCAAGAAAAAACGGTAATTAATTCACAATTTATTCACACGAAATTCACATTTCGCTCATAAAATGGACACTACTATGAAAGAAGAAATTGGAACGATCATCTCCAGAGGAGGCACGGAAATTAATACTGTCTTCAC
>JAPLHJ010000067.1 GCA_026389675.1 Chloroflexota bacterium
AAGCGGAGGCCGTATCTTCAGATGCCTGGCTGGCGACGGGCGACGCGGGTGCGCCGGAACTGAGAAAGCTTTCGCTGCCTGTGATAAAGGCAGGTTGCCCGTAATAAGCAGTGTCGTTAAACCTGGAGGTCACAGCGTACCTGTCAGCCGTATCCATGCCAGATAAATCGGATATGATAAAGCCTCCTACCTGGGGTTCAATGACCTGCCAGCGGCCGAGCAGCCATTTCTCGATGATGAAGGCGTGGCTTTTGTTGCTGCGGTCCTTGCCGATAGCAACGTAGATATCGCTGGCCGGCACGCCCGCCGCCCGGCTGAGAGTGCAGAGCAGCACGGCGAAATCTTTGCAGTTGCCTGTACGTTTGCTCAATGTTTCTGCGGGTGTTTGCCAGTAGTAATAGCTGTCCTGCGAGTACGTTATATGCGAGGCGACCCAGTCCTGGATCTTGCGGAAGTCGGACCTGAAATCCGTCTTATCTGCCAGGATTTGTTTAAGCGCCTCGCGGACCGTGGTATCCTGCGTGGTGATCAACTGGCGGGGATCCACAGGAAAGTACACATACTGACCCGCTGTGTTAGTAGTGGTAAACCTGGGTGCGCAACCGGCCACCGACAGGGTTACGGCTAAAACCAGTATTAATCCCCGGACTGGTGCCAGAGCTCTTTTACAGCCTCGCACTATTTAAAAGCCGCTCCATGATATGAGCCGCTCCAGGAAAACCCAGATCTCCGAGAGGTGTGTGAGGATGAAGATAACCAGGATAATGCCCAGGATTGTCAGCGCACAGCCAAACCATTTCATCGTAATATATACCTCACGTTATGCATTTCTTTATGCTAATTATAATTGAGGCGTGATGATAAACAAACCCTGTGTGGAAATGGCGGGCGGCGCAGAGCAGGCTGCTCAGCAACGTGGTATGGAGCGTCCGCCTTTGATATTTCGGCCTTAATGAGGCACAATGTCGGGCAAGGGGGGAGTGAAAATGGCAGAATATGTGGAAAGGGCTATCCGTCCCGCTCCTGAGAGCTTAGTAAACAGGGGCAAGTTTGAATTCGGTACCTTCAGCAGCCAGTTTAAGCAGGTGAATCCTCTCGATGCCGACAGGCCGCTGGGCGCCTGGCTGCCGCGGCCGCTGCTGGCCGGGAGGCTGAAGGAATGGCAGGCCTTTCAGTTTGGCAACAGCAGGTGGTTTATGCTGGCCGTTCTTTATAACGCCAAGATATCAGCCCTTGCGCAATTTGTTATCTACGACAAAGAACGCAGTAAAAAATATCTCTTCGAGAAGGTATTGCCGTCCTGGCAGATAAAAATACCCGGCTCTATCTGGGATTCCAGCCAGTCATGGCAGGATAAAGATTGCCGAATAGAGATCATCAGCGCCCTTACCAAAGGCAGATTTTATATAAACATAAAGATCAGCGACTATAAAGACCTGCCGGATATCGAAGCGCATTTCGAGGCCTTTCATGACGAGGGATTGGTCGAGCCGATAGTGGTTTCGATCCCCTTCGGCCACAACCGCGGCGTGTATTCGCACAAGTGCCTGATGCCCATGCAGGGAAGCCTGGGACTGGGCGCTGACAGGATCGAGTTCCTGCGCTCCGAGAGCTTCGCCATTATCGATGACCATAAGGGGTTCTATCCCTATGTGATGCAGTATGACTGGGTGACGGCTGCCGGCTACGACGAAAAAGGCCGGCTGGTCGGCT
>JAPLHJ010000239.1 GCA_026389675.1 Chloroflexota bacterium
AAGAGGTCCAACTCTTTGCCAAGCTTCCTGTGGTCACGTTTGGCTGCTTCGGCAATCCTCTTAAGGTAATCATCAAGATCGGCCTGCCTGGCAAAGGCAACGCCATAGATCCTTTGGAGCATCGGCCGCTTCTCGTCGCCCCTCCAGTAAGCCCCGGCCACACTGGTCAACTTGAATGCCTTGATCTCGCCGGTCTTCCTGACATGAGGTCCCCGGCAGAGGTCGGTAAAACCACCCTGCCTGTAGACCGTGACTTTCTCCTCACCCAGGTCTTTTATCAACTCGGTTTTATATTTCTGATCGGCAAAAAGTTTCAGGGCTTCCTTGACGGTTTTCTCTTCACTGACAAAGGGCAAATCGGCGGCAATTATCTCTTTCATCTTCATCTCAATTGCCGGCAAATCCTCAACTGCCAGGGGCCTCGGCAATTCGAAATCATAATAAAATCCATCTTCGATGGCAGGCCCGATGCCGAATTTCACTCCAGGATATAAAGATTGCACCGCTTCGGCCATAACATGGCTGGCAGAGTGCCTCATGGTCTCCAATTTTTGGGATTTATCTTCTGACATTCCTTGCCCTCCCTTCCGGCACAAATAAAAACCTCACGCAAGGGATTGCGGGAGGTTGCACGGTTGGATATTTACGTTAAAATTGTGTACCGCAAGCTTTGCATGATTATAGCAGCCTGGATAGCTGGGCGCAAATAAAATATTTACCCGCTCAGTCTTTAAATATCTCATCAACTTTAACGTTTTCTCTGACCAACTGTTCCATCAGCGCAATTTCATCGGTATTCTTACTGGTAATCAGCGGGGTAAGGGATTCTATCTGCCTGGCTGTCTCATAAACGCCGATGGGAACCAGCAATACCGGTATTTTCTTCTCGTTAGCTTTAGCCAGGATATTCTGCGGAGGCAATATATTGTTGGTCAGGATAACCGCCGCGGTGCATTTATCCTCAAAGGATGCGAGCAGCATATCCGAACGGTCACCGCTCGTGACCACAAGTTTATTTTCCTTATGGAACAGGATGTCGGAATAAGCTGAATCAACAGAAGATGCGCCTACGAATATATTGCTGATACGCCTGTTCAGCCATTCTTCTCCTGCCACTACCCTTGCCAGCAAATATTGAGACAGGTATTCCATTGAGAAAAAGGTCAATTCCTCACGGTAAGGTATCACCCCGAGTATATTAATACCGGCCTTATCCATCATCGGAATATAAACATCCTTAAAGTCTTCAACATTGCGGACCTTATTGATGATTACTCCGCCGAAATCCATCCCGCTGAAAACCAGGTATTTTTTGATAAAAATCACGTTATCTACTATATAATTTTCATCCCCACCCACCAGTATCACCAGTTTTCCATTCAGGTATTCCGCCAGAGAAAGGACATTAAGGTAGAAAGAGATGCCGTACTCAATATCCTTGCCGCCCTCTACAAAGAGTATGTCTTTGCCGGCGCCGACTTCCTCAGCCATGGCCAGCACACGGTTTTTAGCCCCGGCCTCGTCATACTTAAATCTCAGCTTTAAATGCTCAAATCCTGCGGTGATATCTTCCGGGTTTTGCGTCATCCCGAATATGTTGGTCATCAGGGAGGCGTCATAATCCCATACCCGCTTTTTACGGTAAACCAGCCTGTCACCCAGCGGCTTAATGTAGCCAAAGGATTTACCAGAAGCCCTGGCAAGGCCTATTATCAAGCTGGTCTTGCCGGCGTTGCCATCCATCGAGCCTACTATCAAGCTTTTCATTTGCCTGCCTCCTGGGTGGACAGCATTATTCGCACGTCCACAGCTTTAACTCCCTGTCCATATTCATAGGCTACCAGGGGATTAATTTCGATATCCGAGATCTCCGGGAACTTTTTTATAATCGTCCCCACTCTCAATACGGCATCGGCCAGAGCATCGATATCTTTGCGTTTTTCACCCCGTACGCCGAGCAGCAGGGGATAGGTTTTGATCTCACTGATCATCTTTGTAGCTTCATTGCGGCTGAGAGGAAAAGAGCGGAAAGAGATATCCTTCATCACTTCCACATAAATACCGCCCAAACCGAACATCACAATCGGACCGAAGGCAAGGTCACGTCGTGCCCCAACTATCGTTTCCACGCCGGGGCTGACCTGCTGCGATACTTCAATCCCCTCGATTTGCGCGTCCGCATTGAAGCGCCGGCAATTTTGCATGATGGCCTCGTAGGCGTCGGCGACCTCTTCTTTGTTATCAATATCCAGCGCAACTCCGCCAGCATCGCTTTTATGAACGATATCCCTGGATACAACTTTCATGACCACCGGGTAGCCGATATCCCCAGCAAAATTAATGGCCTCCTCCAAAGAACTTGCGATCTTGCTCTCAGGGCCGGCTATCCCAACAGCCCCCATTATCCGCTGGGCTTCAAATGAATACAGCAGGCGCCTGCCCTCCTTTTTGACCATCTCCAGCACCCCGGTAATCACCTGCTCATCAATCTTTAACTGTTCGGGCACAGCAACCACGGCTACTTTCTGCCGGTAATTATCATAAATGGCAGCGAGACAGGATGTAGCCTGCAGCACATCGTTAAATACAGGCACGCCTTTAAACTTCAGCCTCTGAATGGCATCCTCCA
>JAPLHJ010000022.1 GCA_026389675.1 Chloroflexota bacterium
CGGCTGCATATTTGTAGAACGGGCCAACCGTGCTGATAACCACGTCAGCGCCTTTGAGCAGCTTGACCAGCGACTCCCTGTCATTCACATCAGCGCTTGCGACTTTGACTTTGTTCCCCAGCTCAGCTTCAACGCGTTTCAGGCCCTTAACGCTGGCGTCGGCTACAGTGATCTCCGCGCTAGTCCTCTCCAGTAGCAGTTTCACCACCTCATGACCCATGGTGCCCGCTCCACCCAATACGATGATTTTTTTCATAATGAAAAACCCCCTCTATCTTATTTTGAATCAGCTTTTTTTCTTTTTTTCAGCTTCGCGTTTTATCTTTACTCCCGCCTTAACCCTGTCCCACGTTTTATCAGTTACCTGTTTCAGTTGCTCCTTAACCGGCCTGCCGCTGCCTCCCGTGTGGGGTATGGCCTCAACGAATTCGATATAACGCGGCACCATGAAATAGGCCATACGCTCGTCACAATAGGCCACCAGTTCAGCCGGATCGATTTGTTTTCCCTCATGGCAGACGATTGCCAGCTTGACCTCCTCACCCCATACCTCGGAATATGCCGCCACGGCCGCGCATTCCTTGACGGCCGGATGGGACTCCACCACTTTCTCCACCTCCAATGCCGAAACGTTTTCATCGCCACGCCTTATCATGTCCTTTTCACGCCCGACGAAGAAAAAATACCCGTCTTCATCCTGGTAAGCCAGGTCACCCGTGTGCCACCACAGGTTACGGAAGGCTTCCAGTGTCTTCTCCGGCATCTTGTAATAGCCCTCAAAAATAGTATGCGGCTGTCTGGGCCGCAGTACGATCTCGCCCACTTTGCCCCGGGACACCACCCTGTCCATCGAATCGACGAGCTTTACATCGAAATAGCCGCGTGGTTTGCCCATTGAACCAGACCTGATATCCTTATAGGTCGCCGCGATAGAACAATCTCCCTCAGTCAGACCGTATGTGTTGACCAGTTTCACATTGAACCGTTTCTCGAACGCCTCCTGGCTCTCCGGCGTTATATGCGCCGTCGAAAAAATGCGCATCGGGTTATCCGCATCGTCCGGCTGCTCGGGCGCCATCAGCAGGATCTTGATCACTACCTCGAACATCCCTGAGGCAGTGCACTTGTATTTTCTGATGTCCTGCCAGAAATCCGCCGCGCTGAAGCTGCGGGTGAGCAGGAAGTTGCCCCCGTAAAGCATGGACCCCAGCACCAGCCCGAATTGCGGCGCCTCGTGGAAAAGCGGTATATAGCAATATCCGGTGTCGCTTCTTTTGACACCTGTTACGTTCACATACTGGCTGGCCACGAAAAATGCCTGGTTATGTGTTATCAGCACGCCCTTGGATGGGCCGGTTGTTCCGGAAGTGAACATAAGCGCCATGATATCGTTATATTTGACCTCTGCGGTCTGCAGCTTGCCATCTCCCTCCAGCAGCGCAGCGAACGCTATCGTCTCTATTTTTTTAAAAGGCTCCCCCTTAAACTGCCCCTCGATAATTATCTTTTTTACGTTGCATATCCGGTCCTCCACCGATCTGATCTCGTCAATGAAGCTGCTGCTGATGACCAGTATCTCGGCATCCGAGTAATTGATAAGGTATTCAAGGATACTTCCCTTATGGAAAGGATTGAAAGGCGCTTCCACAGCGCCCAGCAAAGCCAGGCCGAACCACGTGTAAATGAATTCGGGGCAATTTTCCATCAGCATTGCTACGTGGCTGCCTTTCTTCACGCCCTGTTCAGCGAAGCCCCGTGCAACCATCCGGGATTGTGCAAGCACATCACCATAGCTATGCCGCCTGCCCTCAAACCAGAAATAGGTATCCTCCGGATGCTTCTGCGCCGCCTCTTCCAGCATCCCGCCCAGTACGTATTTCTCGCCCGTTACAAATCTCATATCTCCGGCCTCCTTATTCTGTTTGGGTCGTTCCTCACCTGTCAGTGTCCGGCACAGCGAATCTGCGCCATGATCAAATCGGTCTGCTCCCTGATATACTGCTCCAGCGTATAGCATCCTTTCAGCAGCCACCTGCGGAAAGCCCACATGTCGCAGAGAACAACGATGTTGTTGGCGGCCATAGCGGGATCTTTGATTTTGAACTCGCCGGACCTGATACCTCTTTCAAGTATCATCCGGAATATCTGTATCGTGTACTCTTCCTGCAGCTTCAGCGCTTTAAACTGGGCTGGGCTGAGGTTTTTTGCTTCCTGGTACCAGAAGACCGTCAGATCCTGGTACTTTTCCACCCATTGCATGTATTTCCTGATAGCGTACTTCAAAGCCCGCTGCGGCTCCATGTTGTCAAGCACCGTCTGGTTTTTTTCCGCGAAGAGATTGATGGCACTCATGGTATATTCGTGAAAAAGGCCGAGTATACCGTTCTTGGAACCTACATAGTGATATAGTGTGGCCACGTTCATACCGAGTTCACCGGCTATGTCACGCACCGTGGTGTTCAGGTAACCCTTCCTGATGAACAAGGCTGCGGCAGCCCTCAAGATCTGCCCTCGCCGGTCAACCGCCAGACTCTTTCGTCCCATTCTTTTTCACCACTCTCTCAACTTAAATGCAAATCACGCTTATAGATATATCAAGCGCTTGTTTAATATATTATATTGCATCTATATTTTTGTCAATACCACCGGGAGCTGATTTTTTTGCACGGGCCGTTAGTATTGACTTTACCCATCTCCGATGTTATATTGCAGCGTCAGTCGCAAATCAGGCAATTAAACGGGTCAGGAGGTAGCAATGCATCTTCCGGGTATGCTTGAGGCCAGGGCCTCTTCCATCGGGACGCGCCCCGCCATCATCTATAAGGACCAGCCGGTCACCTACAGCCAGCTCCTGTCCAGGTCCCAGAAATTCGCCCACGCCCTGCAGAAGCTGGGAGTAAAGCCCGACGACAAGGTCGCCCTCATGCTGAATAACTGCCCCGAATTCCTGGCGGCTTATTTCGCCTGCGCCTACATAGGCGCGGTAGCCGTCCCGGTCAACATCTTTTACAAGGAGCGCGAACTGGAATACCTGCTGCGCGACAGCGACTCCGTGGC
>JAPLHJ010000023.1 GCA_026389675.1 Chloroflexota bacterium
ACTTCCTGGGCGCTGATATTGAACCCTCCGCGGATAATGATGTCCTTGGTGCGGTCGAAGAACCCGATGCAGTCGTTATCCTTGATCTGGAAGAGGTCGCCTGTATTGAAATAACCCTGTGAGTCAAATGCTTTGGCCGTAAGGTCGGGACGTTTGAAATAGCCGGGTATCACGTTGGGCCCTTTGTACCAGAGCTCTCCCACACCACCCAACTCTGTCACCTCTTTTTTGGTAAAGGGGTCCACCAGTGTCAGGTGTATGTTTTTGCCGATGTCTGATGAAATTGAAGCCCATTTCGATCCGGGTTTTCCATACTGCGGGAAGTGGTCGATGCGCTGTTCCACATCGGGGATGTGAAGAGGGCCGGCGACATTACCTGTGCCTTCGTTCTGTCCCCAGATATTGGCAAACTCGATGCCCCAGCGCTTTTTCAGCTCGGTTACAGACCAGAGCGATGGAGGCGCTGCGCCAATGGTGATGGCCTCCAGGCTGCTGAAATCAAATTTGTCCACCATCGGGTGCTTGAGCAGGGCATTGACGATCGCCGGGACAAGCAGGGTGTACTGGATTTTTTCAGTCATGATCTGCATTACGAACGTGCCACCATCGAAAGGATGGTGCAGGACGAGCTTGCCGCCGTTCATGAGCCAGGGCACATAGACCGTGCCGATAGAGGCCATGTTTACCAGCGGCCCGGCCGTGATCAGGCTGTAGCCGGGCTTGATAGGGGCGGTTTCGTATTCAAAAATGCACAGGCAGCGCCAGTTATTATGGCTCAACGGGCATCCTTTAGGCTGCGCCTCGGTCCCGGATGACCAGCATAATGTGAAGGCATCGTTGGCGTCGATATTGACCTTGTCCAGCTTGCCCGTGACCTGACCTTTGGCCATCTCCCGGATTTCATTCAAAGTAATTACATGCTTGATAGATGGGAATTTGGACCTGAGTTTCTCAACCAGTTCCTTATGTTTGAACCCGGCGAATTCCTCCACGGTGATAAAAGCCCGCGCCTCCGTCATCCCTGCAATAAACTCTATTTCAGACTGACGCCACTGCATGGGCATGGGAGAGGTCAGCGCCCCGGCACGCGTGACGGCGAGGTAAAGCATGGCAAGCTCCCAGCAGTTGGGCAATTGTACCAGCACTATGTCGTTTTTCTTGATACCCAGTGCCATCAAGGCTTCACCGGTAGCGTCCACCGCCCTGTCGAACTCTTTGAAAGTTAAACGCTCGGGTTTCAAACCTACCAGCGCTTCCTTGTTGAGCGGGTCGACTATGCCCAGTTCATCCGGGGTCTTGGCGACTTGCTCTTTGAAATAATCAACCAGCGTCTTTTTACCCCAGATCCCTTTGCCCGTCCATTCACGGATTCTTTCCTGCGATGCGAAAATCATGGTCTCAGCCTCCCGTTTCCCAAATTTTAATTTCTGCTTAGCCTGTCCATCTCATGCCTCTGCCGGCCACAGCTAAGCCTGACCCGATTATATATTAAATTGCGGAGTAAATAAAACACACAAAGGGGTTCTGCGGAGGAGAGATCGGATAATGACACGTATCAGTGTTTTCTGATCAGGTAAAGTGAGGCGAAAGCTATGGCAGGTAGGCAGGTAATTAATATGATGATCCAGAATGGTGCGTTGTCGCCTATAATTGCAAAATAAATGGAGTAAATGGAAAAAGCGCTCAGGACTATCAGGGAATATATGGCGAGTCCTTTCATCATGGCTTGCCTGCTATAGGAATTGAATTACGGCGCAGAGGTTAAATCGAACTTCCATTTTACCATCAGCTCTTTAACTGCTTTTTCAATGGCGCTGGTATCAAAGGGAGTATGTGTCGATTGATAGGTCTGTACC
>JAPLHJ010000235.1 GCA_026389675.1 Chloroflexota bacterium
CGGTGCTGCTCGTCGATCACCGCTATGCCCAGCCGGGAGAATCTAACGCCCTTTTGTACCAGCGCATGAGTTCCGACCACTAAATCTATCCCGCCGCTCCTGACCAATTCATGTGTGGCGGCCTTATCCCGGGGGTTCAGGCTGCCGGTAAGCAGGGCTACCTTCAATCCGCGCCCGCCCTCCTGCTGGAACGTATATATATTGGATTGTCTGCCAGCCTCACCGCAGGCCGAAGAAAGCAATTTAGAGAGTGTGGCGAAATGTTGTTCGGCCAGTATCTCAGTGGGCGCCATCAACGCTCCCTGGTAACCATTTTCTACCGCTGTCATTAACGCTATGGCAGCCACCACGGTCTTGCCGCTGCCGACGTCGCCCTGCAGCAGGCGGGACATCGGCACGTCCCTGCGCAGGTCACTGCAAATCTCCTCCGTAACCTTCCCCTGGGCGGCGGTCAAAGTGAAAGGCAGTGAATCAACGAAGCGTCTTACCTGGCCATCATCGATGTTGAAGCTTTGCCCGGGCTGTTCCTCCTGCCATTCGCGCTTCCTGCCCAGCACACCGAGCTGCAGCAGTAGCAGTTCGTCAAACGCCAGCCTCTGCCTGGCGGTATTTTGGGCTGCGTAATCATCAGGGTAATGGGCCTGAAGGATAGCCCTCTGCAGCCCCACCAGATGGCAGCGCTCACGTATCTCCGCAGGTAGAAAATCAGTTACCCGGTCCAGGTAACCGTCCAGGGCACTCTTAACCCAGTTCCGGACCTGCCTGGGGAATAAACCCTGCGTAAGCTGGTAAACGGGTACCAGCCTCCCTGTGTGCACCAGTTCCCTATCCTCAATCAGCTCCCATTCGGGGTTCTCAAATGTCTTCACATAGTTGAACTCTTTAACACGTCCGCTCAAGGAGATATAGGCATTGGTCTTCAGTTGCGCCGCCACCCAGGGCTGATTGAACCAAACCGCCCGCGCGTTGCCCGTCTCGTCACCTACTACCGCCTCGCTGCTTTTCAGGCGGCCGAGCATAACCTTCCGCGCCTCCCAGACATTGGCAAATATGGTCTGTTCTTTGCCCGCTTCAAGCGAGGAAACCGTCCTCCGCTGGCTGAAATCCATGAACCGGCGGGGGAAGAAGTAGATCAGGTCACGCACGGTGCGCAGGCCCAGCTTACCCAGCTTTTGGGCTACCTTCTCTCCGACACCACTGATATTATCCACTGGTGAATCCAGGTCAGCCCTGCCAACGGGGGATTGCCTGCGCTTGACCGTTTCCGCAGTTACAGTTTGACCCGTCTTGCCCGGTGGGGAGGCCGGATGTTCCAGCTTATCCAGCCAGTCCAGAAGCTTCCTGATCCATTCTTCACGTTCAGCAGGGCTTCTCTGCGCATAGCCACGTTTATCCAGGACAAAGGACTTCAGCGAGGGATATTGGGGGGAGGTTGCCAGCGCCGGCTGGTTGATGTGAACCCAGCCCTGTATGAATTTATCCAGTCCGCCTATTACCGCCCGGTCATTAAACCCGCCCTGTGCCTCGTGCTCCAGTATTTTACGGATTAAGGATGTATCCACTCTTGCAGGGCCAGACATCTACATTGTGCCATCGCATCGCAGGACAAAAGGCCGGCCGGCCTCCTCTTTGCCACGTCTCAGCAAGCCATCTTTAATGGACTGCAGCGAGGGCAGTGAGAGGGGAATTTTATGTTCCCGCGATTCGATTGCTGCAGCAGCGGCTTGGATATCCTGCTGAATACCCACCAGGATAGAGCCGGGTCCGCCATGAACGCCCAGCGCCGGCCCCAGCTTTGATATAACGGGGTTAACTCCAGGCAGAAAAGATTTAATTTTCTCAACAAAGCAATTCAATTCCTCTTCACCGATGCTGTGCGCTATACCAAGCTCCTGCACCATGGGTACGGAAGCGATGAGCCCGCAGAGTCGCTCAATCGCCTTTATCCTGGTCCGGGCGGCGCCGATAGGGGCAACCGTGCCATCCTTCATTGTTAGTACCGGTTTGACGGGAAGGATTGAGCTGATGATGGGACCTGCTTTGCCCAGACGGCCGCCTTTCATTACATATTTCAGCGTATCGAGTATGCCGTAAACACGCATGCAGGGAATCAGCGCGTTAACCTGCGCGACGATCTCCTGCATTCCCTTGCCTGCCCGGGCAGCCCGGGCTGCGGCAATGGTAATAAGTCCCAGGGCAATGGTAACAAACCTGGAATCTATGATCTCGACAGCGCAAGCCTTATTCTCCATCAGGCTGCGCCCCTGTACCGCCGCATTGTAGGTTGCGCTCACCTTCTGGGAAAGATGGATGGAGATAATACCACCGGCATCAGCGGCAAGCTTATCATAGACCCCGGCAAAATCACCGGGCGACACAGCCGCGGTGCCGGGATGAACGTGTTCCTCCACCAGGCGCCGGTAGAATTCCTCCGGCATTATATCTATACCGTCCCGGTAAGTTTGCGCCCCGAAACGCACAGACAAAGGCACAACCGTGATATCCAGTTCACGCGCTATCGCGGGGGGGATATCACTGCTGCTGTCAGTAACTATTTTAACAGACATCATTTACCTTCGATAAAATTGGCGCACAGCACGTGGGGTCCTACGTGCACGCCGATAACCGGGCTTACCGTGCTGCGGTAGGTTTTTTCCCTGGGATAGATTTCAGCACACCTGCTGGCCACTATCTCCAGTTCATCCGGTGTAGTGGCGTCCTCGAGCATCAGGGCCTCTATCTTGTTGGCGCCTTTTACCAGGTTGACCAGAGCGTCGATTGCCTGGGTCCTGCTCCGGGTGCGCTGGACCGGCGTGACCACCCCAACTCTGCCACCTTTGCGTAGGTACTCCAGTGTGTCAAATACCATGTAAGTATGCGACCTTGAGCACCAGTCTTTGGTTGCCTCAGCCAGTTCAGCGAGTTTAGCCCCACCTGCCGCCATCTCGGCTGCTTTGATAACCGGCAATCCCAATCCACCGACCGACTGCAGGGAATCAACTACTTCTATTTTGGCGATGTCGCCGACCATGGCTTTGGCCTGCACCGCGCTATCATAAGTTGCACTGATTTTGCTGGAGAAAATGATGGCCAGTATCTCGTCGGTTTCTTTTGCCAACCTGGTGAACACCTCGGCAAATGCCGCCGGGGTCTGCATAGCAGTGGTAGGATGCACCTTGGATTCGACCAGCCTTTTATAAAATTGCTCAGGGGTTATGTCGATCCTCTCCCTGTAGGTCTCTGTACCGAAAACGATTATGATGGGGACCGTGGTGATGCCGAATTTCTTGATAAGGTCTTCCGGGATATCGCACGTGCTGTCGGTAACGATTTTTACCATAGTGATTACCTCCCCTTCTTTTATTCCAGCGATACTATGTAAAAATAATGAGGCTGCCCCCCGCTGACTAACTCGAACTGTTTGCCGGGATACCTGTCCCTCAACCCTTTCACCACCGCCTCGGCCTGCTCGGCTTTTAAATCCGCTCCGTAATAGATAGTAACCAGTTCAACAGCATCTATGCCGCCTGCAACCAGACTCTCCAGCAGCACGGTGGGAATATCATCACCGGCAGCGACCAGGTCTGCATCGTCGATTATGCCGATGGCCTGACCCTGCTTGATCTTCAACCCGTGAATTTGGGTAGAGCGCGCGGCAGTGGTAACCTCCACGGTTTTCACGGATTTAACAGCCTCGCTCATGGATTGGACATTTTCAGCCATAGTATTTTCAAAATTAAAATTTAATAGCGCGGTGATGCCCTGCGGCAGCGTCCTGCTGGGGATCACCTCTACCTCTTTCTTGGTAAGCTCCTTGATCTGCGAAGCGGTCAGGATAATGTTCTTGTTATTGGGCAGCAAAAGCACCCGCTGTGAATCCACTGCCTCCACGCATGCCAGTATCTCTTTGACGCTGGGATTCATGGTTTGACCACCTTTAACCACTACGGCTCCCAGGCTTTCGTAAACCTTGATCATACCTTCACCGAAAGCTACGGCTATCACAGCTATATCCGTAGGTAAGTCCTTTTGCCGGCGCATTTCCTTGAACCCAGCATGCTGGTCATCCATATTTTGGATCTGTATCTGGTGGAGGCTACCGAGAGATGTGGCATACGCGAGTATGCTGCCCGGATCATAGGAATGGATATGCACGCGCACCGCTGTTTCATCCCCGGCCACAACTAATGACAGCCCCCTGCCCTCAAGTTTACGTTTAATCTTCTCCGGATCCAGGCTATCGCCTTCCAGAAGGAAGTTGGTGCAATAACCGTAGGCTTCTTCCTCATCGAAGGAAACCAGGTGGATACTTTTGGCAGAGGATATATTCGCGCTGACCATCTGGTGTCGTTTCAATTGAAGGTCTTCCAGTTCACCTTTAAGGAACCTCAACGCGCCTTCTAATAATATATGGAGGCCTTCCCCACCGGCATCTACCACACCCGCCTCCATCAAGACAGGCAATAAATCCGGCGTCCTGGCTACCGACTCCTTGGCCTCTTTGACCATCTCTTCGATGATGGCGATTAAATCCTGCGGTTCTTTATCGGCGCACGTCTGGGCTACGTTGGCGGCATCTTTAATCACTGTGAGTATGGTGCCCTCGACCGGGTTAGACATGCCTTCACGGGCGGTTTTGGCCGCCTGTACCATGGCTTTGGCCCAGTC
>JAPLHJ010000243.1 GCA_026389675.1 Chloroflexota bacterium
AGCTGGCGTGCTGATAACGCCCAGGGTAATCACTACTGCCAGGACAGGATAAATATAGGAGGTAGCACATGACACAGGAATTTACCGTCTATTTTGAAAAAGCGCCGCAGAGGATAGTGGTTGATGAAAATGGAAAAGAGTGGTGGGTTGCTTTGGATGCCTGCAAGTGCCTTGGATTGAGTAATGTTTCAGAATCAACCCGGCGTATTCCGAAGCTACACTTAAGTCAGACTGAAGTGTTGGCATCGGATGGAAGGATGAGAAGACACCTACTGCTCGATGAAGCGGGCTTAAATTACCTGATCATGGGCAGTGATAGCCCGAAAGCAGCACCGTATAAGGAATGGGCATTTGCTGTCGTTCTGCCATCAATACGTAAAACGGGCTCTTATTCAGTGGCAGGCGCTATCTCAAATGAACAGATCGTTTTTGAGATGGCTAACGCGGTCAAACTAATGACTGAAACGGTGACAGTATCCTTACTATCAATGATGGATCAGATAGCTGGAATAAAATCTGAGCAAGCACAGATTGGGGTTAAGCTGCTCAAGGCTGGGACGCTACCGGAGGTGAGGGAGATAGACTGGCGCGCCAGGTTGAATCAAGAAATGCGAAATCTGGCCTGCAAGTTAGAACAACCGGAGCATGATTGCTGGAACATGCTTTATTACGAGGACAGATATCGCAACCACCGGGACATAAAGGCGATAGCACGAAATAAAGGTTGCAGGCCGATACAGATAGCCGAAGACAGGGGATGGCTACCCGATCTATGTGCCATAGCCAGGGGAATAATCAATGGCGAGATTGTGAGCGAGTACAGAGCCGGCGCTTACGCATAGAGAGAAACGGATAATCAGGAGATAGATTATGCAGAGGACAAAGGAATTAACGGTTTTCAAATTCAATGACAAGGTGATAAGGCGGTCCAATGGCGTGGATGGCAGGATTCTGTATTGCATAGCTGATGTATGCGCCGCTCTGGGCATCAAAAAGACCAACGAAGTCGTAAATCGATTGACCAGGGGGGCGGTTAACAACGCATCCCTTTCACGTGAGGGTGTCGGTAATAACGCACCCCTTTCACATGAGGAGGTCGATAATAACGCATCCCTTGCTGCAAATATTACGCTGGTTGATTATCCCACTACTGGCGGCGTTCAACGGATGGTCTACACCGATGAAGTCGGCCTCTATGACATCATTGGCAAATCCCGCAAGCCCCTGGCCAAAATACTCTTTCGAAAGTTGATCGAGGCGGTACCGTCTATGCGGCAGGAGATGACGGTAACCGAGGTCGTTCCTAACCTCGATCTGGCGTCCATCAAGGCCTTGGCCCAGGGGATAATCGGCTTAACCGGCCATGTTGAAGTTATACAGACTGACGTCAATTTGCTGAAAACCGACGTAGCCCTACTTAAAACCACACATGAAAGCAACGCCCTCTTGCCGGTTGTGCAGCCTCTTACAAGGCGTAACGAGATTATCGTGTTCATCGATAAATACATGGCCAAGCATCCGTGGGAATTTAATGATTTCGAGGATATCTGGAACCACCTCTACGATGTTTTCAGGTACAGGACGAAGCGTGATATCAAACGGGAAGCCCGCAATAGCGGATATAAGAGTGTGCTGGAATACGTAGAGTACGTAGGTGAGATAGACAGACTCTGGGTAGTGGCCAGGGATTTATTCGACAGATAACCTGGTGTCCGGACAACCATCGGCGTAGACCCGGCGCGGAC
>JAPLHJ010000207.1 GCA_026389675.1 Chloroflexota bacterium
GGGTAATGAAAAAAGAGGTGGACAATGCCTTTGCGCTGGTCAGGCCGCCGGGACATCACGCCGTGCGCTCCCACCAGATGGGCTTCTGCCTTTTCAACAACGTGGCGGTAACCGCCAAATACGCCCTGGCCAATTACGATATCAAGCGCATACTTATCATCGATTTCGACGTCCACCACGGCAACGGCACACAGGAGGCGTTCTATACCGATTCACAGGTTATGTATTTCTCCACCCATGAATACCCGTGGTACCCTTTCACCGGCGCCGCCGAGGAGACCGGCCAGGGAGCCGGTGAAGGTTATAATGTAAACGTTCCCCTTGAGGCGGACTTAGGCGACAAAGAATACCTGCAGGCCTTTAACGAGATACTTGTGCCGGTGGCGCAGCGCTTTCAGCCCGAGCTTATGATGATATCGGCCGGCTATGATGCCCACTGGCAGGATTCTATCTCCAATATGAATGTCACTACTATGGGATTTGCGAGGATGGCCAAGATCATCAGGGCCATATCCGATGAGATTTGCCCCAACCGGCTGGTTTACACGCTGGAGGGCGGCTATCACCGCCAGGCGCTGGCCTATTCCGTCACGGCAACCTTCGACCTGCTGATGGGCAACAGCGAGGTATACGATCCCCTGGGCGCACCTCCCATGGCCTATTCTCCTAAGGATTTCGATGATTTCATTAAGAAGATCCGTAGTATCCATAAGCTAAAAGACTAAAAAAAAGCGGGGCGCTCGCCCCGCTTATTAATTTCCACAAGCCCTGGTTATCCCTCTTTAGATCCCATACCGAGGAAGAGTATCACAGCTACGCCGAGTATCATGCCGGCGATCCCCATGAAGGTGGCCAGCGGTATCATCAGCAAAGCCCAAATTCCGATAAAAAGATTCCTGTCCATAATTCCCCCTTATTGTCCAGCGAAGTCGTTTTTCATTGATCAGGCCGCCCTGGGTTCGGTCTTCATGCCCCTGTCCCAGAGCACAAGCAGCGGGCCGGCCACAAAGATGGAGTCATAAATGCCCACAATTACACCAACCAAAAGCGCTACGATGAACTGCTGTATAGTTACTCCGCCGAAAAGGATCAGAGCAAGGCAGGTCAGTATGACGGTCAGGCTGGTATTGATGCAGCGGGCGATAGTCTCCACTATGCTCGCATTTACCGTCACCGCGAAGTCCCTGCTTATGCCCTTGCGCACGTTCTCGCGTATTCTGTCATAAACCACGCAGGTATTATTAATCGCGTATCCCACGATGGTCAGCATGGCTACTATAAACATGGAATCCACCTGATAACCGATAAGCCAGCCTAATATGGAAAAAATGCCCATTACTATCAAGACATCGTGAAGCAGCGCTATCACCGCGCTCAATCCCCATTTGAAAGGGCTGGGCATATGGCGGAAGGCAAAAGCAATGTAAAGGATCATGAATAACGAAGCTATGCCGACCGCGATGGCCGCGTTACGCGCCACTTCGCTGGCCACCAGCGGCGAAACGGTGCTGAAGTCCCTGATGGTCACATCCAGGTTCAATCCCTTTTTCAAACCGTCTATCAGGGCGATTTTTTGATCTGAATTGATGTCTTTGGTGCGAACCAGGAAGTCGCCTTCGCTGGTCTTCTGAATAGTGGCATCGCCATAGCCCAGCTGTGCCATCTGCTGCCTGAGGGTTGATTGGTCAACAGCCTGGCTGAAACGCAGCGTCATGACCGTGCCGCTGCTGAAATCTATGCCCAGCCTGAAACCGAAGGCCAGCATTGAGATAATGCCCGGCACCAGCAGAAAGATGGAAATAAGGAAGAACCAGTTGCGCTTATTAACTATATCGATCATGCTTTAACTCCATAGAACCAGGAATTCTTGACCATCCTCACCACCATTACCAGGAAAAGCCTGCTGACGGTGATGGCCGTGAACATGCTCAATGCCACGCCGATGAAAAGGGTCAGCGCAAATCCCTTGACCAGGAAGGCGCCGAAAGTATCGCCGAACCAGTAAAGGACTATAC
>JAPLHJ010000160.1 GCA_026389675.1 Chloroflexota bacterium
ATCCAGCGCGACGTGGCCGTAGCCTTCCTGCTGGATATGAGCGGCTCCACCGCCGACCTCATCAGCAAAAACCGCACGCCGATGCAGTACGACGAATCCATCAAGTACGACTTCATGAGTTTCGTCATGCAGCCGCGCCGCCGCATCATCGATATCGAGAAGGAGAGTATCGTCCTGCTCTGTCACGCCATCGAGTCGCTGGGCGACAACTACGGCATTTACGGCTTCTCCGGCCATGGCCGCTCCAAGGTGCAGTTCCTGGTCATCAAGGACCTCAACGAAACGTTCTCGGAGAAGGTCAAGCGGCGCGTGGACCAGATAGCCCCCATCCACGGCACACGCATGGGCCCGGCTATCCGCCATACCACGGCCAGGCTCGACGCCTGCGGCAGCTCGCTCAAGCTGCTCTTCCTGGTCAGCGACGGCTACCCGCAGGATTCGCTTTACGGCTACGACGACGATGACAAGGAATATGCTATCCACGATACCAAAATGGCGCTCATCGAGGCCTCAAAGAAGAACATCACGCCGTTTTGCCTGACCGTGGATTCCGCCGGCAACGATTATCTGCGCACCATGTGCAATGATATCGGCTACGAGGTGCTCGACGATATCGAAACCCTGCCCCACCGCCTGCCGATGCTTTACAAGAAGCTGTCCGTGTAATTAAGGGGTGGCCTCATTTTCCGGGCCCGGCATATTTGAGCATCTCCGCCAATACCTGCTTGCCAAGCGTTACATCGTCGCGGTCAGGGCAATGCTGGCCATCGGGGACATAGAAATATCTCCCGCTCTTTATTACATAGTCTTTCGCCAGGCCTAAACCCAACCAGGGATCCATGCCACCTCCCACATATATCATGGGGACCTTGAGCGTATCCAGCATGGCCCGCGGTGACCAGGCAGCAGCGGTAGCTGATTTGGGGTCGCTGCCGAAAAGCGCCCGGCTCTCAGCCATGAAATCATCTTTGCTACGCGTGAAAACACCGCCCGGTTGCGCGGACACCTCGAAGATGCCGGTCTCAGCGCACTGCTGATAACGCCATACACGCCATCCGTATTTGCCTGTGACGGCTTCATCATGCGTCAGGGTTTTCTTGGCATTGGAGGCAGCATACATCCATCCTCCCTTCTGGGCAACTGCATCGTCGAGGAAGTGCAGCACCCCTAAGGAAGATGGGGTCGGCAGCGCGGCAAAGGCCTTAAAAACGGGCAGCAGCGGTTTATACTGGCCGTACTGTGTCATGCCGTGAATAAAGGCAATGAGGAACTCCCTCTCCATCCAGTTCTGATCGAACAACTGCTGCGGCTCAAGGTTCTTGATATGGGCAACCAGCCGCTGGTAGGTTTCATCGCCCATCGTGATGCGCACCTGGCGGTCGTAGGTATCCATCGTGAAAGGCCAATCCACCACACCACTGGAACTCAAGATAACTTTTACATCATCCGGATAGGATACGGCAAAGTTGATAACCAGCCCGCCGCCGTAGCTGTGACCCGCCGCCATCCATGGGCCTGAATATTTTTGTTTAAATTTTTGGACGACACTGTCATAGTCGGCCAGCGCCTGGTCGATAGTCACGTAGGATGGCACAGATTGGTCGGCATCAGCAGTGATGCTCTGGCCGTAGCCCCTGTGCTCGGCCTGCAGGAAGATAACGTCCCGGGGCGAACCGTAATCCTTATAGAATTTAGCCAGTTCTTTGACCGTTATATCGTGTTCGTTTCCCAGTATGAAAAATACCGGTGAACTGTCGGCGGCTCCTTTCGGTATGAGGATATTTACCTCCTCGCTAAAAGAAGCTCCGGATAAATTATTGTGGTCGACAGGCTGCTGAATCGAAGTGTGGATAATCTCGTAATCTGATGTAACAGTGCGGTCGGGTTGCGCCGCGCCTGCAGGGCTGGAACAGGATATCAACATGGGGACCAACGCCAGAATTGCTATAAAAAGCGCAACTATCCCGGTGGCGGCAACATGCTTTTGGATTTTCATTTCTTTACACTCCTTTATTTATAACTAAACTGGCAAAAATGCGCCCGGCGGACCGCCTTCTGGCCTATGTCCCCGGTGTAGCCGCCTGATGCTTCTTTTTATATCTGCGGTAGAGGAAGAAGATAAGCAGTCCCACCGCTATCCAGCAGAAGCCGACGATGCGTCCTATTACGTGCGTATAGATCACTATCAGCCAGGTAATAGCCGTGGCTATGCCGCCCACTACCGCGGTCATCGGTATCTGCCGGCCCCTGATGGTGATATTGAGTGGTATTTTGAACGGGCGCGGCAATTCCGGCTCTTTAATGCGCAGTGCGATGATCGAGGCATGGGCCAGTGTGTAAGCCAGCACAGCGCCGAAAGCATAAAGGTCGGCCAGCAGCTCTACTTTGCCCGTACCTATTAGAGCGACTGCAATAGCAGAAAATATCAGGATGGAATTGACGGGCACATGCGATTTCTTACCGAGGTTACTGAAAAAGCTGGGAAGCTGCTGGCGCTGTCCCATGAAGTAGGCCAGGCGGGATGCGCCGAGCATGCCGGCGTTGGTCGCAATGATAAGTATGGTTGAGGCCAGCATGGCTACCCAGAACCCGAGGAAAACGGGTATATAGCCGGGCATGGCGTAAGCAATGCCCATTATGGGATCCTCGAGAAATTTTTGTGTCAGGTCAGTGACCCACTTGCCGTCCGGCGCCTGGTAAACCGGGTATGCGCTGAGCGCCGTCATCGAGAGGAAAGCATAGAGTATAATCACCGTGACAAATACCAGCATTACGGCCCTGGGTATGTTCTTTACAGGGTCTTTTGCCTCGCTGCCGAGGTTGGCCACCGTCTCTATACCGGTGTAGGCCACCATGGAAATCGATATGCCGAATAGCAGCTGGTCCATGGTCGGGGCCTCGCCCCAGTGAATATTGTTGATAAGCGTGGGCAGGTTGATGATCAGGAAAGCTCCCAGTACTGCCACCATCACCTGTGTGCCGATATCCACAACAACAAGGAATATATACAGGCGTGCCGATTCCTTCACACCAACCATATTGATGAGCGCCAGCCCTATTACGATTGTTATTCCAACGATACTGTTGGTTGGCCAGGTCTTAAAAACCGGGATAAAAAATCCTATATAGTTGGCCGCCGTAAACGCCGAGATGGCGATGGTTACGATGTAGTCGATCATGAGCACCCAGCTCGTGATGAAACTCACCCAGTCGTTAAATGCGCGCCTGGCAAAGGCACCCGAACCGCCCGATTCAGGTATGGCGGTAGCGCCCTCGGCATAGGTGAGGGCCGTGAACAGGAAAAGGACTCCGGAGAGCATCAGCACCGGCGGTGTAAGTCCCAGCGCCGACATGGATACCACGCCCAGCGCATAGTAGATGGAAGAACCGACGTTGCCGTACGCGGCGCTGAACAGGCCCCCGACCCCCAGCACCCTGTGCAGCCTGCGGGGCAGTTTCAATTTACGGAGTACAAAATAATCGCCCGGCCGGCCGCCGCGGGTCATCTGATCTGGCGCCGGCCCTCCGGGAGGGTTGTTGCCGGGCTTGTCTATTTCGCTCAAGTTAAACGCCTGCAAAAATATAGCAGCTACCGCCCCGCTTTACAATAGGGACGGCAGCTGCATGGGCGTTACTCGTTGTGCGTACTTTATTAATAATTCTCGGCCAGCAATTCGTAATAGGACTGCGGATGCTTGCAGGCGGGGCATAGCTTGGGTGCGCTTGTCCCTTCATGCACGTAGCCGCAGTTGGTGCAATGCCACTTCGTTGTCTTTTTCCTCTTGAAAACCTCGCCGCCGGTGATGTTCTTGATCAGCTTTCGGTACCTGGCCTCATGAAATTGCTCCACCTCGGATATCTGCTTGAACGAGACGGCAACCTGTGTGAATCCCTCGTCCCTGGCTATCTTGGAGAAGTTTTTATAAAGCTTGGTCCATTCCATGTTCTCCCCGGCCGCGGCAGCTTGAAGGTTAGCCTTGGTATTCTTGATCATGCCGGCCGGGTAGGCTGCCACAATCTCGACATCCCCACCCTCCAGGTATTCGAAGAATATCTTGGCATGCTCTTTCTCGTTTCCGGCTGTCTCCTCAAAGATATTGGCTATCTGCATGTACCCGTCCTTGCGCGCCTGGCTGGCGAAATACGTGTACCTGTTCCTGGCCTGCGATTCGCCCGCAAAAGCCTTGAGCAAGTTTTGCTCGGTTTTGGTACCCTTGAGTGATTTGGCCATTTACTTTTCCTCCTATCCTGCAATAATTAGCTCCGCAGTCTACGCGGGCCCACCTGTATGTAACCCGGGCCGCGCCACCGCGTCGCCTCCTTTATCAATTTAGTACTTTCTTGCCTTGTCCGCAACCTTGCTGCTGCTATGAGCCTATGGCCTGCCCGGTTTGCACCGCGTATTTGTAAAGCCTGCCCAGTGCACGTATCGTCACCTCGCTTGAAGAGTAAACAGGTAAATGATTTTGTTCGAAAGCCTGCTTGAGCATGAGGTTGCCCTGCCTGTCCTCGTCATCCTCCAGGAACGGGTCGAGCGATACGCTGAGGAAGACCGGCTTACCCATGACGTCCCGGCAATACAGGCTACCCTCAACCATCATCTCACAGATTAGCTTCATGTGACCGATCGCCTCGTGTTTGCGCGCCCTGCGTATATACCTGAACTGGTCGAACATGAAAACCAGTGAATCGATATTTTCATCCGAGGCCACCACCTTTATAATGTCGGTCAGTCCGCCCTCTTTCTGAAATACCTTGTAGAAAATAGGCCAGGCGTCGAGCGGGTTGCCTATGCTGGTGCCCGCCAGCGGCACCAGCCGGCGTAAAGCCTTGAGCGTAGTATCGCTGAACCGCGGGACCTCCATGCCTTCGGCGGCGCACAGGTCGGTCTGGATAACACTGAAGCCTCCCGAATTGCTTATCAAAGATACGCGGTTGCCCCTGGGCAACAGGGAATGGCTGAAGGCAATTATCGTATTTACCAATTCGTCGTGGTTGCTCACCTGTATCACGCCGCACTGTCTGAACAGCGCCTTCCAGACCTCAGGCGTGCCGGTCAATTGTCCCGTGTGTGATTTAGCCACGCGGTTGCCGTTATCGGTCAGCCCGCCCTTGATAGCAACGACGGGTTTGCGGACAGCCGCATAGCGAAGCGCGTCATGTAATCTCCTGCCGTTTTTCGCACCCTCGATATAGAGGGCGATAACCCTGGTCTGCGGGTCATCGGCCATGTATTCCAGGAAATCCGGGCAGTCGAGGTCGGAGGCGTTTCCATAGCTCACGATCTTGCTAAAGCGCAGGTTCTTGGTTTTGCCGAAGTAAGAGAACGATTCGGCCACGCTGCCGCTCTGGGCTATCACCCCCACATTCCCCTCTTCCTCGCTGGATTCCGGCACAATGGCCAACCCTGAGCGCGGACAGTAAATGCCGAAGCAGTTAGGGCCGATTACGCGGATCTTACCGGCGGCGGCGGCTATCAGCTTTTTCTCCAATTCGATCCCCTCGGCCAGCCCGGTCTCGCTGAAACCCGCTGTGAAAATGTGTGCACCTGTTATCCCCTTGGCAATGCACTCATTGATTACACCCGGAACGTAGCTGGCATTAATACTGATAATGGCATAATCCACAGGCCCTTCGATATCGAGCACGCTGGCATAGCACTTCCTGCCGAATATCTCCTTGTACTTCGGGTTAACCAAATATACATGGTCCCTCATCTTGGTATTCATCAGGGATAGAGTGGCTATGTCCGACACGGGCGACGCGCCGATGATCGCCACCTTTTGCGGGTGGAAGATGCCGTCCAACTCCTGGTACTGCTCTTTTTTCAAATGCGGTGCCTCCTTTTACTGAAACCGGCAGGGCGTCATACCCGCCCGGCCTGCGGCCTGAACGGAAATATGCGCTGATTTAATTTAAATAGTTTAAAATTATATAATATTTGGGCCGGCATAATTAAGTGCAGGCATGTTTAACGATGCAATATTATCCGCTAATTAAATATTAATTGTAACGAGGTAACCGCATGTATGAGTTGATAAGACGCGCCGGCAAGTACACAGCCGCAGTTTTGCTGATTTTGATAGCATTGGCGGCCTGCGCTGCGCCGGCGGTCAAGCCCAGGCCGGTTTCCCCGCCGCCACCGCCGGCGGTATCTCAGCCTGAGATCATGGACATCTTAGGGCCACAAGAGTTGAACACCGGAAAAGAGAATACCCTGTTTTGTGCCGCCAGCGATCCCGATGGCAATCCGCTGACCTATGTTTGGACCGCCGAGAACGGTACTATCAAGGGTGATGGGCGAAAAGTTACCTGGCTGCCACCCGACACAACCGGTGACTATGAGATCTCGGTCAAGGTCGACAACGGCAAGGGAGGCCAGGCAAGCTTCAGCAAGCGGTTTAGCGTAGTAAATCCGCCTCCGCCGGAGCCGGATAAGACCATTTATCTGAAGATGTCGGTCCCCTCGCAAAACACAGTGATAACGCAGGGCCGCGTCCGCGCCTTTTTTACCATCGAGGTGCAGTGTGTTATGGAAGGGGCGGACCCCAAAGACTTCACCTATACCTGGGGCGTGACCGGCGGAAAACTGATGGCTGACGGCCTCGAAGACGGCACGGCAAGCAGGGTGGGTTGGATAGCGCCTGGCACGGGAGGACAATACAAGATTGCCGTGCTCATTCAGGATAAATCGGGCAACCAGGCAACGGGTGAGGTGGACATGGAGGTGCTTTGCTGCAGGGACCCCTAATCTCAGTTTGATTTGTCCGGGACGACGGATATGAAACTGCAGATTAAACCTCTGTTGGCGTTGTTAACAGCTGTAACCATACTTGGTCCGGCGTTCATAGCCGCATCATGTACGGCGCCCGCGACATCTCCTCCTGCCTCTGCGCCGGCGGCCAACCGGCCACCCCTCATTCAAGCAATAAACGGCGCCAGCGATTGGCAACCACAGGCGGAAGGGGATTTTACCTGTGTGGCGTCAGACCCCGACAGCGATAACCTGACTTACGCCTGGTCGGCGGATAACGGCACAATTAAGGGCAACGGGGCTTCCGCCAGATGGACATCGCCCCCATCTATGGGAAAATATCATATTACCGTAACGGTCAGTGACGGCCAGGGAGGGGAGGCCAGTGCAGGCCAGGAGGTCAGGGTAATTATCAATGCCGACGGCAGCGTATCCCAGGACGCGCCCGTCGTTTTGAAAATGTCCTTCCCCTCGAAGGAAACCGTCACGGTTGCGGGAAGGATGCGCATCTGGACGGCTATACCTATCGAGTGCATCGTCGATAGCCCGGACGGCAGGAACCTCAAATATACCTGGAGCGCTGCCAGCGGGAGGTTCCAGGCGGCAAGGGGGCTAAGCCTGGAGGGCGGCACCGCCAGCAGGGTCAACTGGATATCCCCGGGGGCCGGGGGCGACTACACGGTCAATGTCACGGTGACCGACAGCAGCGGCAATGAAGCGAAGGGACAGGTCAATTTCAAAGTTATCTGCTGCACCACCGAGTAGAGGATAAACCGGGCAAATCAGTATTTTGCCGGCAACCGGCGCCGGGCCGCCTTATTATATTCTTCAGTATTCCATATTTATGCCTCTTGCATTAGAATATCCCTATTAATAGTGGCAGGAGGTATGTATGAGCAAATACGAGGTCAAGGGTAAGAACGTCCTGATCACGGGCGCGGCTTCCGGCATCGGCCGGGAATTTTCCAAGCTCTTCGCTGCGGACGGCGCCAACCTGGTGCTGGACGACCTGCCGGCCAAAAAAGAGGTGCTGGCTCAATGGGCCAAAGAGCTCGCCGCTAAATACAATATCAATACATGGTCATTCAGCATCGACCTCTCTACAGAAAATGGCCCGGAGCAGCTTTATGCTTCAGCCAGGGAAGCGGCGGGTTCCATAGACGTTCTTATGAACGATGCCGGCACGCTCGAATATGGGAATTTTTCGGAAATCGATTACGCCAGGCAGGTCTTCATGGTCAAAACCAACGCTCTGGCCCTATTCAAGCTTACCTGGCTCGCGCTGCAGGATATGAAAAAAGCGGGCGGCGGCAGGATAATCAATATGTCGTCCTGCGCGGCTTTTCAGCCTACCCTTTACCATGCGGCCTACGGCGCCAGCAAGGCTTTCGTACAGAACCTCAGTGAGACCGTTAACGCCGAGCTGTCAGGCACCGGTATCAAGGTTTTCGCTTTCAGCCCGCCGTACACCAGAACACCGCTGCTGAAGGCCGGCAACCTTCCGGAAAAACTGCGCTGGTTCGCTATCAGCGGACTCTGGGACCCGGCGGTTATTGCCAAACAGGGCTATAAGGCCTTCAAGCAGGGCAAGACCATGTTTATCCCCGGGCCGATGAACTGGCTGATGCACTCGGTCATCGTGCGCCTGACTCCGCACAGCCTGTTGAATATGACCTCGAAGCTGATGATGAAGGGATAGCCAGGTCAATTTTTTTAGAGGTTTGTATATGCTGAAATTGCCCGTTTATTTATTAGTCCTCTTATGCTTTAGTCTCGTGTTTGCCTCATGTGCCCCTGCAGTCCAACCGGTCTATGCCAAACCGTTGAGCGGGGCCAGCCTGTATGCAGACGTGGTGAAATATACAGCCTTTGAGAACCACCGCACGGCCTCGCCGGGGGATATTGCCACCTCGGAGTGGCTGGCGAGCGAGCTGAACAAGGCTGGCTTCAAAGCCGAGGTCAGATCCTGGAAGCTGAAGCAGTTTTTCCTTTCCGGATGCGACCTCAAGGTCGACGGGGCATCCGTGGAGAGCTTCCCCGGCTGGTATCCCAATGCCGCTCCCGTGACCGCCGCCCTGGCCGTCTACGATGACGGCGACACGGGTAACTTGAAAGGTAAAATAGCCTACGCGGGGCCAAAGTACGGGGCCATCTCCAATACGGGCGGCATCAAGCTGGTGGAAAAAATCCGCGACGCCGGCGCTGTCGGCCTGGTCGTGGCCTGCCACGGCACGGCCGACAACGGCCTGCTCGTGGCCGCCAACGCCGAGATGAAGAGTACCGGCCCGGAATATTACCAGGCCGCGCGGCCCATCCCGGTGGCGCTCGTGGCGACTAACGATGACGCCAGGCTGGCCGCAGCCGCGCAGGCCGTTCTCCATGACCGCCC
>JAPLHJ010000297.1 GCA_026389675.1 Chloroflexota bacterium
GCTCTTTAAAGGTAATGATAGTGTCGATGTAGACCATGGCCGCCCGGTCGGGCACTTCACGGAAACATTTCCTGGCCATATCTATGAAGGATGTCCAGGGATAATTGAGGTTCGCGGGAACGTGCGCGTCGTAGTTTTTCAGCCACGGCCTGGCGGCATAGGGATTAGTCGTCATGAATCAGCCTCCGCTAAAATTTTATTTTATTTTCCGGGCGTAGCTTCAGCTACGCCCTTACAGTTCGGTAGGGGCGGGTTTTTAAACCCGCCCGCTGCGGGATTTCATCCCCCGAAGATCCTCCTGGGGTTTTCCACCAGCATCTGGTTGACCTGCGCTGCGGTCACCCCGGCCTGCTTTAGCTGCGGGATGATATTTTTAAATATGTGGGTATATGACCAGTTGGCTATCAGCGGTTGGATGAAGTCGGGCATTACGAACGGCCGGCCCAGTATTTTGGCATTGCAGTCCTGCGACAGCACGATGCGGTCAGCAAAGCCCAGTCCCAGCAGACCCAGCATGGTGGCCCTGCGCAGGTTATCAGGGAAGAGAAAATCGATGCCCCAGCGGTCGAAACCGACACACACACCCTTGTCGATCACCGACATCTGGTACTCCAGGTTTGCGTTGCCGCACATATGGCCGATGACTATCTTTTTGGCGTCGGCGCCTTCGCTGATAAGCAGCGCTGCCTGTTCGGGCCCCATGGTCCCCTGCTGCGTGTGGGTGAGGATGGGGACTCCCGTCTCCTTCTGCGCTTTGGCCGCCGCCTTGAGCACTTTTTCTTCGTAGGGCGTGATAGCGCCGTGGCTGGTCGCCACCTTGATGGCGCCGGCCTTGATGCCGGTCTTGCCGATGCCCACCGTTAGCTCATGCATGAAGGTTTCATAAAGCTCGGTCACGATGTCCATCACCTGGCTGCGGAACTTGAGATAGGCCGGCATGCCTTCTCCCTCGTAGTACATCCCCGTGGCGCAGATTATGTTCAGCCCGGTCTTTTCAGCCACAACCCTGTCCAGTTCAACGTTCCTCCACAGGTCGTTAGGGGAGGCGTCGACTACGGTCTTAACGCCGTATTGTTTGACTTCGCCGAACGCATCGGCACAGATTTTAGCCAGCTCACTGAACTCCAAATGCTCGCAGAGAGCATCTACGTCCCAACCCGGGTAGGCCAGTACCATATGCTCATGCATAAGCGTGGGGCCCATCTGCTCGGGGCTGATGGGGCCGAGTACCGTGTTTATCTTCGTCATTCCAGCCTCCTTTCCTGTTTATTTCCTGTAAATGTTAGTGTGTCACCAACCGACAGATTGCCACGCCCTTCGGCTCACCGCAGGCGACGAAGCAATCCGTAGGGGCGGGTTTTCAAACCCGCCCGATAGGGGCGCACCTGAAGGTACGCCCCTACGGCACAGGGATTGATTCGCTCGCAACAACATGCTATGCGCCAAGCTGGCCGTCGGCCAGCATCTTGACCAGTTCTTTCTTGAGTATCTTGCCCATCGGGTTGCGCGGGACCTGGTTAAGTATGAAAACCTTGCGCGGTACTTTAAAGCGCGCCAGCCTCTCGCCAAGGTAATCTTTGATATCTTTTTCCGAGACGGTTGCTCCCGGGCGGGGCACCACCACGGCCACGGGTATCTCGCCCAGCTTGGCATCCGCCGCCGGAATCAGCACGGCGTCGGCTACCGCCGGGTGCTTGTACATGACCTCCTCGACCTCGCGCGGGAAGACCTTCTCGCCGCCCACGTTGATCAGCTCCTTCTTACGGTCAACCATGAAGAAGTAGCCGTCGCTGTCATAGTAACCCATATCGCCGGTGTGCAGCCAGCCGTCGCGCAGAACTTCGGCTGTTTCCTTCGGTTTCTTATAATATCCTTTCATCACCAGCGGGCCGCTGATGACCAGTTCACCCACCTGGTTGGCATCCAGCAACTTGCCGGACTCGTCCATCACGCCCACCTTGACGCCCGGGTAAGCCAATCCCACGCTGCCCTCCTTGTAGGTGAGGTCGGCGCGCTGCATGGTGGCCGAGGCGGAGCATTCTGTCAGGCCCCAGGCCTCCAGTATCTTGATGTTGAGCGCGGCTGAGGCGTCCTTCATAAGCTGGGCAGGCATGGCCGAGGCGCCCGAGATGCCGATGCGCAGTGAGGAGAGGTCATACTTGCTGCGGTCGGGGTGGTTGATGAGCATGAAATACATGGCCACCACCATGGGCAGGAAGGTTACTTTATGTTTTTCTATCTGCTCGAAGACCTCGACCGGGTTGAAGGGGTCAAGCAGCACGAACGATGAACCCGTCACTAAGGAGCAGAGCATAACGGTGATGCCATAGCCGTGGAAAGCGGGCACGACCATCATGGCGCGGTCATGGTCGTCGAGCTTGAGCAGGTTGACGATGGCGTCGGCGTGGAAGAAGAGGTTGCCGTGCGTGAGCATAGTGCCCTTGGGCTCGCCTGTGGTGCCCGAGGTGTAGAGTATCTCTGCCACGCTCTCCTCGCTGCACTGCGCCTTGAAGGGAGTTGCGGGTGCTTCCGATTCGAGCTTGGATAGTTCAAGACCCTCGCGGTATGGGCCGTTGACTATCAGCCACCTGAAGAGCGGCAGCTTTGTTTTGATCTTGCTGAAGTGTTCGGCGAAGGCCGGGCTGGCTATCAGCGCCACGGAGTCGCTATCGCGCAGCAGGTATTCCAGTTCGCGCTCCTTGTAAAAGATGTTGACGGGGACCGCCACGGCGCCTATGTAAGCGCAGGCGAAATAAGCCGCCAGGAACTCGGGGCAGTTATTAAGCATGAGGGCGACCTTGTCGTCGGGCTTTACTCCCAGCTTCTGCAAGGCGTGGGCGAATTTCTGGGACCTGGAAAGAAGCTGGCTGTAGGTGACCGGCTGGTCCTTGTAGATGATGGCGGGGCGTGTTCCGATGGAAGAGGCCCTGGCCTCCAGCATACCCGGAAGATGCATTACTACCCCCTGACCTGTTTAATTGCCTGATTTGCGGCTGACGCTGCAATATAACATCGGGCATGGCTAAAGTCAATACTAATGGCCTGTGCGTCAAAATCAGCCCCCGGTGGTATTGACAAAAATATAAATGCAAGATAATATATCAA
>JAPLHJ010000198.1 GCA_026389675.1 Chloroflexota bacterium
AGAGGGTCGCGCCTTACAAGGTGCCCAAGCAAATCATCTTCATGGACGCCCTCCCGCTCAGCGCGGTAGGCAAGATACTCAAGCGTGAGCTGCGCGAGATGCTCAAGCCCAAGGCATAGCAAACGTTTGCCTGCGGCAGGGCAGGTAGATTATACTTGCCCTGCTGCAGATGAAGTACCTGACCAGGCCTCACACTTTCTTTCTCCTATCACTCACACTGGCCACCGTTTTATACGCCTGTGCCCAGCAGCCGAAGGAGCAGCCCGCCGCCTTTGAAGTGGTTTCCCTGAGCGTCGTACCGACCCAGGTGCTGGCCGGCCAGGAGGCAACGGTCACGGTGCAGGTGAACAATACGGGCGGCCAGGCCGGTAACTACAACGCTGCGCTGACGATGAACGGCGAACAGGTAGCCAGCCGTGCTATCACTATAATGCCCGGGAAGATCGGCAAGCTTAGCTTCACTGTTTCAAGGGATAAGGCCGGCGTATACAAAATCCAGCTCGGCAGCGCCAGCGCCACATTGACTGTAAATGCCGTGGAAGAGCGGGACGTGGAACTCAAATACGATAACGGCACCTCGCAGGACGCCCTCTGGGCAGGAAACAACAACGGCTTCCTCATCAGCTTCACGCCGCCGGCCACACCCTTCATACTGAAAAAAGTGAGCATCTGCGCCGGTATTTACGGCGTAGCCTGGGAGGGCAAGACCTTTGAGCTTTCGGTGCTGGATCCTTTTTACACGCCGTTATACAGGCAGGTATATGCCATCGCCAAGATCCCCGTCAAGGGCGCCTTCCCTTACCAGCCGCCATCCTGGGTGGATTTCGATATCACTCCGCTCAATATGGAGAACGATTTCCTGGTCTACCTTTTTACCGGCACGGGCATGCATAAAGGCATACACGTGGGCGTGGATAACAGCATCACCAACGAACACTCAGACCTGGCCAGCGGCCACCCGCCCAACCTCTCCATCGTACCCATCGATACCTTTTACAACTCGACCTTCTGGTACAGCGACCGCAGCAAGGTCAACTGGATGATGCGTGCGACCGGCAGTGCCCGCATGCCGGTGGAATAACGGCCGTCACGGGCATCGCAAAAACAAATCCTTCAGTTACCTGAAATCCTCCCGGTTTTGTAACGCCGCAGACATCATGTTAGAATGCTCTAAATTATCCACTCGAGGAGGTTGCCAAATGAAGACATGGGTCAAAGTAGTTCTCTGCATCGTAGGTGTGATCGTCCTGCTGGGCGCGGTTATCGCCATCAGGACGGCGACGTTTGCCTCTAAACAATTACCCGCCGGCGCTAAGGTCAGCTACCCCGTTAACATCGACCAGGCCGCGGAGCGGCTTTCCGGGGCCATAAAATTTCAGTCCCTTTTCAACGAAGATAAGTCGAAGGTGGATTACGAACCGTTCGCCAAACAACAGGAGTACCTGGAGAAGACCTACCCGCTGGTATATTCCACACTGGAGAGGAAGGTCATCAATAATTACGGCCTGCTCTTTACCTGGAAAGGCAGCGACACGTCCAAAAAGCCCATCCTGCTGCTGGCCCACCAGGACGTTGTCCCGGCCGCCGGAGAGGGCTGGAAATACCCGCCCTTTTCGGGTACCATTGCCGATGGATACATCTGGGGACGCGGCACACTGGATGATAAATGCACGCTGCTCAGCATGCTGGAGAGCATGGAGTACTTAATCAAAGACGGATTCCAGCCATCCCGCACTATCATGCTGGCCTCCGGCTTCGATGAGGAAGTAACCGGCATGGAGGGCGCAGGAAAGATTGCTCAGTACCTGAAAGATCAGGGCCAGCAGTTCGAATATATCACCGACGAAGGCGACCTGGTACTGACCGGCGTAGTGCCGGGAGTTAAGGTCCCGGTGGCCCTTATCGGCACAGCTCAGAAGGGATATCTTAATCTCGAACTGGCGGCTGAAGGCGAGGGCGGGCACTCCTCCATGCCCCCACGCCAGACCACTCCCGGCATCATAGCTGCTGCCATCGATAAGCTGGAGAAAAACACTTTCCCCGGAAAGTTGTCCGGCCCCTCTGGAGATATGTTTGAATACCTCGGCCCCGAGATGTCACCCCTGTATAAGACCCTGTTTGCCAACAAGTGGCTGCTGGGCCCGGTG
>JAPLHJ010000171.1 GCA_026389675.1 Chloroflexota bacterium
CCCAGCCCGGTTTTGAGTGCCACCAGCTCCCGGGGGATAGCATTGCCGCTCCTGATGCGATTGATAATGCGCTCCATGTCGGGCATATCGGCCAACAGCGCGATGACTGAGCCTCGCATCAAGGAGTTCTTAAAGAACCACTCAACCGCCTGCTGCCGCTCTGTCAGTGCCTGCAGGTCAAGCAGCGGCTGGCCTAAATACCTCTTGAGCAGGCGTCCGCCCATAGAGGTTTTGGTGATATCTATGGCGGCGATGAGTGAACCCTGCGCCGTGCCCCAGCGCAGGCTGCTATACAATTCAAGGTTGCGGGTGGTGTGCGTATCGAGCGTCATGAAGGACTGTATCGAGTAGGTGGAAAGGCGGGTGAGCAGTCCCAGGGCGGCCTTCTGATTCTCGCGCAGGTAACCGATGATAGCGCCCGCTGCACTTATGGCCAGCGGCAGGTGCTCACAGCCGTAACCCTCCAGTGATGACGTGGAAAAATGCTCCAGCAGCCCCTGCCTGGCTGCAGCGTGCTCAAAGAAATAATTCTCCAGCTGCGTGCAATTATGGCAGTTATCCACCTCGCTGTACCCGCTTAGCTTCGGAACGATCACTTCAGCGGGGTTTAAGCGGCCTATTTCGTCAGCAGCCTGCTCCTGCGGGACTTGAGTCACTGCAAACTCGCCGGTGGTGATGTCGGCATAGGCAATGCCCGCCTGCCCTTTGTGTATAAACAGGCTGGCTAAGTAATTGTTGCTTTTCTCAGCCAACAGGCCGGGTTCAATAAGTGTGCCCGGCGTTACCACTCTTATAACGTCCCGCTCCACCAGTCCATTGCCCGGCGGGGTCAACTGCTCGCAGATGGCCACTTTATAGCCACGGCTGATCAGCCTTGCAAGGTAATTCTCGACGGCGTGGTAGGGTATGCCGGCCAGTGGAACCTTCACTCCTTTCCCCATCTCACGCGAGGTCAATACGATCTCAAGCTCACGGGAGGCAATGCGGGCATCTTCATCAAAGGTCTCATAAAAATCGCCCAGCCTGAAAAAGACAATGGCGTCCGGGTATTTATGCTTGATGCGCAGGTACTGTTTTCTGAGCGGGGTTTCAGACATCTTCAGTGTACGGCCTTCTATTTTATCACCTGCCAGCTATAGTCGAAGAACGCCTCCCGTCCCGGCGCTATAACCAGGGGCAACAAGATTACAACGCAACTGCACTGGTAGACTTTCTCCACCCCACCCTCGGAATTGGATACGCATTCAACCGGAAAGCGCCACAGGGTCAGCGGACGGTCAAGCCTCAGCGCAAGTTCGATGCCAAGATACCTGTTACCCATGATAAGTTCCGCCGCCTCACCTATGCCGCCACGGGAGTCGAGGTGCGTATCGCCGATATCCCTGCCCTCCAGCTTATAGTAAGCGCCGTCGTTATGCCCGCCGCCCAGCAGGTTGATGTTCCACTCACCGGCATAGATAGTGTCAACCGGCATATCACTTTCATTGATAAACCTGTAGCTGATATTGAGGCTGCCCGCGTTTTGCGTCAGCGTAACGTATTTTTCCAGCCCGAGGCCGGCCCTGAACTGCCCGGCCTGCACAGTTGCCTGCCTTTTCATCAGCATTTCCAATGAACCTGCCGTAGAATTTACTGAAAATGCGTAGGGCCGGCCGGCAAAGTCTCCGGCATCCTCAAACCTGTTCTTGCTGTAATCCTCCAGTGTCACCTGCTTATCCAAAAAGCGGTCAACCAGGCTGGAACGCGGCAAATTATCGTAAATAAGCCAGTCCGCGATATCCGCGTCCTTGACCCGGATGGCATCATGTATGCTGATAACCCTGCCTTCAACTTCACCGGCCTCTCCATACCCGGCCGCGGCTGCAAGCTCTTGATGATAGGCCTCGGGCCTGCGGGATATTGCGCTCAGCAGGTTGTAAGCATATCGGCGCAGGTCCCACTCAAACAGCGTGCCGCCCTCGGCCGGTGACAGGTACAAATTCAAATCCTCTCCCTCAACCAGTACTTCCTCATTCCCATCGCCATCGAAATCAACCTGCTGCCATTTGTAGCCCCGGACGCCCTCGGACAATACAGCGTCGGCGTAATTCTCCGCCCTTATCAGGTTGGAGTAAGTCTCCGAGCGGATATCAGCGAGGTAGACGCCGCCGAAGACACCGTGCCAGTAGGGGCAATTGCATTGCGCCTTCCACAGATAATCGAGTCCACTGCCGTCTTCCTGTATACCGCGCGCCCTGTGCACCTTGCTGCTGACGTTGAGCATCTTCTTATGCATACGGTTGACCTCAGGATACTTGACCAGGAAGTTACGCCAGAATCCGCTGTGCAGGTATCGCAATACTGCGTCCTGCTTCTCTGTAGCCAACCGGTGTTTCAACTCAGCATATTCATGCGATTTATCAGCCGGCAGCGACCACTCCAGCATCTCGTCATACGAGGCGCAGGGCAGGTAGATGCGTCCCGCCGGAGGGTGCCGATCAATATAATCTCCCAGCTTGATAATGGTGAGCCATTCCGCATTGTCTTCGATCGCAGTTAAGAATCGTTCTATCCACTGTTTTTCCCAGCAGAGAGCATGGGTCTGCGGCCAGACGCCGAATTTCTCACCATCGTCACCCAGCACCGCTATCCTTTGGCCGCTTTCAGACGCGCTGACTTTTAAATAGGCTATAACATCTTCCACGTCGTGCCATGGAATGGCGTAGCGCAAATACTTGCTGATAGGAAATATCTTGAGGCTGAGCCCCTGCTCCTCGGTATTGAAATAGCCGAAAAGTTCCCCTTCTTCTTTTCCCACCATTTTAAAGGCCGTGTCGTCCACCAGTGTCCAGCCTATGCCGGCATCAGCCAGGGTTTTAGCCAGGGAGGGCTCCCAGACTCTTTCGGCCAGCCAGAGGCCTCGCGGACGGCGGCTGAACTCCTGCCAGATATATTCGCTCATCCTGCCCACCTGCCCCAGCTTGTCGGCATCGGGTATCATGGGCAATATCGGTTCGTAGTAGCCCCCACCCATCATCTCCACCTGCTCCCTGGCAATCAGCCTGTTGAGCAATTTGAAGAACTCCGGATGCGCGCCTGACAGCCAGTCAAACAGGCAGCCGCTGTAGTGCAACGATATGCTGATAGAGGGATGCCGCAGCAGCGCTTCCAGCATCGGCAGGTAAGCACGCTGGTAGGCATCTTCAAAAACCCAGGAAAAATTACCCAGGGGCTGGTGGTTGTGTATGGCCAGGCCGAGATAAATACGCTTCACTGAACAGACCTCAGTCAAGCCGGGGTTTTTTGTATTTTATCAAGGGCGACCTTGAGGACTACCTTATCGCCGACCTTATCTACATTGCCCGCCGCTATGCTGATCTTCTTCATAAAACCTTTTTTAACGATAATCCCGGTCACCGTCCATTTGGTTAAATCGATTTCAAGGTCCTGCACAGGACCTATTATCCTGGCCTCCGCATCTATCACTTCTTTACCTATAATTTCGCGGGATTTCATATTCTCAGCCCTCCATAGCTGTCAATGCCGGGCGACCCAATCAGTCCATATATAAATAATCTGTTATCTGGTCGAAGATATGCCGACCGGCCACCACGCGGTAATAATACTCTTTCTTTACTTCCGGCTGGCAGCCGCTCAGCGTTAGCGCTTTATAGGCGTTTAATATTGCGTCACGCTGCAGCGTCATCCCTTTATATATCATGTTCATATTCCACATCGGCTTCTTGCTGGCCCACCAGAACTGGCAACTGTGCAGGGCCGGGTCCAGCGTTTCCCTGGCCTGGGTAGCAAACTGTATGCTCAGCGGGTTATCGGCGCACTCCAGCGCTTTGTGAACCATATCTATAGTCAAATCCAGGTGCTGCCATTGCATGGTATGCACGGGATTATTTTTGTCTTTCCACAGCGGGTAGTAATTCCCCATATTGATATCATCGGCCGAGGTACTCCAGGAGGACGGCCGCGGATTGATTTTTTGGCCCCGGGGGAATATCTCCAGCAACTGGCTGATGGTCACGATCTTGATATCGCCTTTCCCGGCCGGCTCCCCGTACTCAAACAGCTTACGGTGCTGGTCGGCCAGCGGCTTCTGCTCACGCATCATGCCCGGCGCATCCGCATCAGGTGTCAGTGTTTCATAAACCTGTGAAAGGAAGAGCTTGTCCCAGTGCGGTATGTGATGGCCAAAGGTCTCGGCATCCATGGCGGTTATAACGTACACATCTCCCTCTCCCTGGTGAAGCTGTTGCAGATGTTCTATGAAGCCCGGCCCGTCAACATCCTTGAAACTGATCTTGTTGCTTAATATATCGTCCCGGAAAAAGACGGCCACTTCTTCATCCGGGTAATCGATGGTATGGATCACGTCCATCGGCAAGGCCACCGGGCAGGCTATACCGCTGGTGATTATCCATTCATGCCGCGAAGCGGCCACCGGTTTGACGATGTCCCTGGAATAGCACATCTCGGGAGGGAAAAATCCCCGCGGCTGGTAAACCTCGCCCAGATAATCCCGGTTGGTATTCTGGTTAAGCAGTATCTGCCTTTCGGCCTCATCTGCCGGGATAAGCGGCAGGATAGGATGAAATTTCCCCGAACCGGTGAACTCCACCTGCCCGGCCTCCGCCAGCTTGCGCATTCCGCTGAGTACATCGGTATAGCCGTACAACCCCAGCATCTCGGTAAGCACGCCGTTGATATTAAAGGTTGCCCGGGCATGGGGGAATTCATCAAATACGGCAAGTATCGGGCGGTATGATTCATTGGCCACCTTCATCAATACGGCGGGCGTTTGAGTGGGAGGCTGGTAAAAATGAAAAAGCGGCGCCCAGTAAATCATCTCTTGGTCCTCAGGCTTTCCTGTGTATATATCGCAGCGCCCACTAATCCCGCGTCCATGCCCAGCCGCGGCCTGACCAATCTAACCGTCCCTGCTGGAAGCTTAAAAGCGTGTTCCTTCATTGATTTCCGGGCAGGCCTGAACAGCATCCCTCCCATCATGGATACACCACCTCCCATGATAATCATCTGGGGGTTTATTATGTTAACTAAGTTGGCCAGGCCGATGCCCAGGTAGCGGGCTGCTTCATCGATTACATCTAATGCCAGACCATCGTCCCGGTGCGCCGCCTTCGACACCAGCTCAGCCGTGACATCCCCTATCTTCCCATGCGTTAGCTCAGTGAGGCAGCTCTTCCCGCCAGCTTCAAGACGTTCCACAGCCATACGGGCAATCGCCGTGCCGGAGGCCAGGGCCTCAAAGCATCCGCGCTGACCGCAGTTACATAATGGGCCGTCAATCAGTATGATCGTGTGCCCTATCTCAGCCGCGCAGCCGTCTGTGCCGTTATAAAGCTGGCCGTTGATCACCAGGCCACCGCCGATACCGGTGCTTACTGTTATGTAAATCAGGTTATCCAGGCCGCGGCCGGCGCCCATCCTGTGTTCCCCCAGTGCTGCGGCGCTGGCATCGTTCAATAAAAAAACCGGTTTTCCCAGCGAGTCCGCCAGGCTGTCCCGCAAAGGTATATTGTGCCAGCGCGGCAGGTTGGGCGCCTCGGAGACCAGGCCCCTGCCGATATCTATAATAGCCGCAGCCGCAATGCCCACGCCGCCGATAGTGGATAGGTCAAGGCCGGCCTTGCGCAGGGACAATTGCACGGCGTCTACCATGTGACCGATTACTTTCTTAGGGCCCTCATGGGCCAGTGTCAGGCGGTAGATGCGCGATATCATTTTGCCATCGCCGGTTATCACGGCGGAGGTGATTTTAGTCCCGCCGATATCAACGGCGACCACCGGATTTTTAGAGCGCGCCATTTGTATCCAGCTCCAACGCCTTCTTATACAGTATCTCGTATTTCTCAGCAGGATCGTCCCAGCTGCAATCCTCCGCCATCACCCTCCGGATTAACTCCTCCCAGGCTGGCTTGTTGCCATAGGCGGCCACCGCTTTCCTGACCGCGAAGACCAATGCCTTGGCAGAATAATCTTTGAAAACAAAGCCCGTGCCATGGCTCAGGTCGCTATCCAGGTTCTGCACGGTGTCCGCCAGGCCGCCCGTCCTGCGCACAACCGGTACAGTTCCGTAGCGCATGGCAATCATTTGCCCCAGCCCGCATGGCTCCCAGAGCGATGGCATGAGAAACATATCAGCTCCGGCATAAAGTAAATGCGCTTTTACATTATCGTACGTAATGAAAGCCCTGATGCTCTCCGGATACTTGGCCTCAAGCTCGTGGAGGGCCTCCTCGTAATATTCTTTGCCCCGGCCGAGGAAGACAAACCGTACTTTTGCGGAACCCAGTATCTCAGGCATGGCGCCGATAATAATGTCCATGCCCTTTTGCTCGTCCAGCCTGGCTATCATGCCGATGATGGGGACCTCGGTTGCTTTCCAGCCGGCCATCTTCAGGATTTCGCGCCGGTTAATTGATTTGCCCCTGATATCGTCCGAACTATAATTGGCCGCGATAAGTTTATCTGACGCCGGGGCGTATTCCTCACCTCCCAACCCGTTGCGTATCCCGTAGAGGCTGTCCTTCCTGAACTCCAGTATACCCTGCATACCGCAGCCGTATTCCGCTGTAAGTATCTCACGTGTAAAATTCTCGCTGACCGAGTTAACTACAGTTGACCACAGGATCCCCTGCGCCATGAAATTCCAGGGTATGGCGGGGCCGCCGGCTATGCCCGCCCTCCAGTACCGGGCCAAATCCGACCTGTTGAGGACCTGTTCGTCAAAACCACCCTGGTACTTGATGTTATGTATCGTGAAGACGCTGCGGTAATCGGCGCGGCTTCTCCGTACCAGCAGGGGAATTAAAGCGGTATGCCAGTCATGGCAATGGAGGATCGCGGGCTGCCATCCAATGTAAGGCAGCGCTTCGACTACACAGTCACAGAAAACCCAGAATTTCTCGATTTCGTTCCCTCCGTACACCGAGTTGGACAGCGCGAATACATCGGCGGAAACCATATAAACGGCCACTTTTTCAATCTCAATTTGCTCCACCCGGATGCTGTGGTATTGCCCGAGGGAAAATACAACCAGGCTATTGATCACGGTGCTGCTTGCATAGCTGGTGTAATCTACAAAACCGTATTTTGGCACGATCACCCGTACGTCGTGCCCGCGCCGGATTAATTCCGCCGGCAGGGATCCCACAACGTCAGCCAGCCCGCCGACCTTGGTAAGGGGTGAGATTTCAGCAGCAGCAAAAAGTATCTTCATGCCAAATAATCACGGTTTCGCGGAGACAGCCGTCGTCACGCCGGCACGGACAGCTCATATCTGATAGCGGCGCGGGCTCTTGCTCTTCACAGTCTCCCCGCTTTCTACGGTTTTGGTGAGGAAATCCGATGCCTCCACCCTGGGCTCGATCTTACAATTCCTGCCTATGGTTACCTCGGATGGTATCCTGGTGCCTTTGCCTACCAGCGTAATACCGGTTTTAAGGTAATCAGGTTCCTCCTTATTAGGTGTGAAATCATCGCCGGAGCCGATATGGCAGCCGCGGCTGACCCATACCTGCTTATCAATGATGCATTTTTCAATGACTGTGCCGCGGCCGATGGTCGTATCTTCAAAGATGATGGAGTCTTTCACCACGGCGTCTTCTTCGATGAAAACCCGGGGTGAAATAATTGAATCGATAACCGTGCCATTGACGATGGCGCCGTTACAGATCAAGGCCCGGTTGATAGTGGCATGCGGTCCCAGCTTGGCCGGAGGATACCCCTGGACGATTGTCCGTATCTCGTTCTCAGGGTTATAAAGGTTCAATTCAGGCAGGTCTGCTATCAGGTCCATATTGGCCTGCCAGTAGGCCTCCACGGTGCCCACGTCGCGCCAGTACCCGCGGAACCTGAAACCGTAAACCTGGTATTTGCTGATCAGGCCGGGCAGCACATCGTGGCCGAAATCATGGCCGGTTTCACTGCCGGACGTTTCCTCCAGCGCATCTATCAGCACCTTTTTATTGAATATGTATATGCCCATGGAAGCCAGCCTGCTCTTGGCAGTCCTGGGCTTCTCCTCAAAATTTACAATACGCTCGTTATGATCCAGCGTTATAATTCCGAACCGCGAAGTATCTTCATGCGGCACCTCATAGACTGCTACCGAGACATCGGCCTGGCGGTTGCGGTGGGAGGCCAGCATCTGATCATAACGCATACTGTATATGTGGTCGGCTGACAAAACCAGTATCTCATCTACGCGCTGGTCGATAATGTAATAAAGGTTCTGGTACACGGCATCAGCTGTGCCTTTATACCAATTCCGCTGCGAACGGCTGAGGAAAGGCTGCAGCATCACAATCCCACCCCTCTCCCGGTCCATATCCCACGGCCTGCCCACTCCCACATGTTGCGCGAGCGAACGCGGGTTGAACTGCGTCAGCACTGCCACGTTATATATTCCCGAGTTAGCGCAGTTGCTCAGCGTGAAATCGATGATGCGGTATTTCCCGCCGAAGGGAACGGCCGGCTTGGCGCGCTCCGCAGCCAAAACGCTCAAACGCTCACTTGCGCCACCGGCCAGGATAACGGCCAAAACCCTTCTCATATCTTATATCGCCCCCATACTTCACCCCAATTTTAACCAAATACCGGGCAATTGTCGACAGCTATGAATCAGCCGACACGTTCAAATTACACCAAACCACTCGTGCCCTATTTACAAAGTTCGATGACCAGCAGGTCAAGCGCCAGGTCGTCCTCATATTTCCCGGTTTTGATCGCCACGTCTATATCCAGCAGCGCGTGAAAAGCTTTGCGCAGCCTGGCCATGGTAAATATCCTGGCTTGCTTGAAGGTTTTATCCAGCGGATATCTGGGATGCAGGCCCAGGTGTTCCCGTATCTCCGGTTGCGGCAGGCCCTGGAGCTCCTTGACGCGCAGGATAATAGTCAGTTGCCTTTCGATCATACTGAGTATCTGCTGCGGCGCAGTTCCATACAGCAGCATCCTGTGCAGCATAAGCTGCGCCTCCTTGATCCTTCCCTCCAGCACAGCATCCACCAGCGCAAAGATGTTCTCCTCCCTGGCGAAGCTGGTGATCTCCCTGACATCCGTTTCACTTATCTCCCTGTCCTGGCAATATGTCATCAGCTTATTCATCTCCCCTGACAACGACCATAAATCGCCGCCGATGTAGTCCGCCAGCAAGGCCACAGCCGCAGGGGATACCCTGGCGCCATTTGTTAGCGCATAGTCTTTTATCCAGGCGGTCAGTTCCCTGCCTTTCATCTCGCTCAATTGCATCACCTTATCGGCCACGGGCGAAAGCGCTTTGACCAGCGGGTTGGCAGACCGGGTATCAAGGTCCGGTTCAAACATGACCAGCACGGTAGATGCAGGCATACCTTTGATATGGTCACTTAACCCCTGCCATTCTTTGAGGTTCTGGTTGCCGTCATCACCGCTGCCGCCGTTGGCACGCGTCTGCTTTTCTCCGGGCTGGAAGCGTTTAAGCAGCCCTTCCACAATGATGAGCCTGCTGGGCGCCATAAAGGGTACCACGTTACAGACATCGCTGAGCGCCCTGGTGGTCAGCTTGCGGCCATCCAGCGACGTGGTATTAACCGATACCATATCCGGGCTGCCCAAACCGGCCTTAATATCATTCAAAGCCGCCTGGCAGCGGTAGCTGTCATCTCCATATATTATATAAAACATCTTGCTCCGTTATCTGCGTAATTAAACCTTACTTGCCCGGCCGACTATTAATTGTATAATAATGAGGGGAAATACAGTACCCCGAGTCATGTCGCAGCGGAGGTAATATGCTGGTTAAGAAATTATTGGGCAAGGAAGTTATCGGTTCAGGCGGTGACAAAATCGGGAAAATTGCCGACCTGGAGATAGATTTAGTATCGGCTAAAGTAAAAAATGCGGTGATAAGCTCCGGATTTAATAAGAGATATAAAATCAAACTTGAAGACATCATCACGGCAGGCGATACGGTAATTTTAAGGCTGAGCGAAAATGACCTTAAGAAGGCCGCGGAAAAGTCTAAAAAATAGCTGCGCTGTTAAATACAAGGTCCGCCACATGGCGGATTAGCCACATATTCTGCATACCGTTATCATTTATCGTACGACCGCATAACCGGAGGATTATTTTGCTGAGTCAAGAAAAAATTAAAGAGGCGCTCGCCGACGTGCTTGTCCCCGGCATCCGGCGCAGCCTTACCGACTTAAACCTGGTCCGGGATATAGAACTTGGCGGCGGCAAGGTGGTAATCACACTGGCCTCTACAGCGCTCGATGAAGACGCGCAAAGGTGGGTGAAAGAAAAGGCGGCGTCCGTGGTTAAACAAATCGCTGACAAGGCTGCTATCGAGGTAGTTTTTAGCGAAAAAAGGCCGCTTGAGATAAACCGTGTCAAGCACGTCATCGCCGTCATGAGCGGCAAAGGCGGTGTGGGCAAGTCGCTGGTCACC
>JAPLHJ010000139.1 GCA_026389675.1 Chloroflexota bacterium
AAAACCTGGGCCGCTTCTCCTGACGGCCCGTGCGTCTACAACGTGGCGGGCAAGGCAACTATTTCCTACGGCACGATGACCAAGGACACTTCTTTCGATCTCAATTACACGAAATAGCAGGCTGCTTATTTGGGTCACGATAAGTGCCTCCCGGGATCGCCCGGGAGGCACTTATATTTATTATCATGTATACTTGACAGACTTGACACTCGTGATAGAATATGCACATATTCAAACTATTGAGGAGGTGGTTATGAGGCAAAGGCAAATTCTAATTCCTGTAATAATGGTAATCGTGGTGCTGTTGTTGCTGTTCGGCTGTGCGCCGTCAGGCGTGCCAGCGGGCAAGGATACGGGTCCGATCGTAGTCGGCTACGTCGGTTCCGCGGCTGCACCGGTTACCAATCCGGTCAGGGACGCTATGAAGATCGCTGCCCAAGAGATAAATGAGGCCGGCGGCATCGGTGGCAGGCCTGTCAGTTTCGTCGTTGAGGACAGCAAGGGAGAGACTTCACTCTCGGTGGCAGCAGTCCAGCGGATGGTCATGGGCAACAAGGCCTTGATCTACTTCGTTGAAGGCCGAACAGAGATATGCCTGGCTGTCCAACCAAAATCAGTCGAGCTCTACAAGCAGTTCCCGCATATTGTAGTATGGCAGGGACCTATGGGAAGGGAGCTTACCAATGATATCGTAAAGGACTATGATAAGCTAAAGTTCATCTTCCGTGACTGGGACCCTGAAGATGCCCATTACTGCTCTATCCCGGCCTATTTCGGCGTATTTAAAGAGGTAGTGGGAGCCAGCAAGATAGCCTGGCTTTGGGAAGACCTCGCCTGGACGACAGTATGGAGAAATGGGGTGCCAGGGCTCCCAACCTGGGAAAACTATGCTAAGGAGACCTACGGCATCGATACGGTTTACAGTAAGGCTGTGAAAGCAAGGACCGGCATGTACTTGCCGATACTTGAAGCTGTAGCAGCCAGCGGCGCACAGCAGATTATGTTTGTCAGCAGCTGGTTCACAGATACGGAAGTTTTCGCCAAGCAATGGGCGACATCATCTGCCAAAGATATACCCGTATGCTTCTACGGCGGCACGTCTCACACCTACGATTTCTGGGACCTGACCGGCGGCGCGGCATTGGGTTGTATGGGATCATTCTACGAAAAAGAGGAGCCTTTCAATCCCAATGCCATACCTTTCCTGCAGAAGATGGACAAGGCCGGGATACCCGTCCAGGTCAACGTGGCCATCGGGTACTCCGACATGTACCTTTTCAAAAAGGCCATCGAGAAGGCTGGCACAACGGATGTTGAGAAGCTTATCCCCACGCTGGAGGGTCTGTATCTGAACGATATTTCAATCCTTGGAATACACGGTTTCGAGGGCACGAAAATAGCGCCGTTCTTCCATTCGCGCATCATGGCCAATCCTGAGAACCCTCGCGAGCCCTCACCAATGTATAAGGCAGATATGACAAAATGGGTCAACCCCGTCGGCCAGTTCCAGGGCAAAGGCAACGTAGTAATGCTTTCCACTGGCATGGGCAGCACGGAGTGGCCTCCGCGTTACAAGGGCACCTACGCTCATCCTGAACAATATCAGAGCCCGGCAACCCTGCGCGCAGCAGCAGCCGCAGCACCGGCACCGGCAGCTAAATAATAAGGAGGTATTGATTTGAGGAAGTTTTATTTACCTATTGCGGTACTGATGATCGCTGTCATGCT
>JAPLHJ010000271.1 GCA_026389675.1 Chloroflexota bacterium
TACCGTGGTGGTGACCGAGGCCATGAAGATGCAAAGCGATGTGCACAGCCCCTACACGGGCGCGGTCAAAGAGATATTCGCCTTTAACGGCGAGATAGTGAATAAGGATGATGTCCTGATGGTCATTGAGTGAGGAAATCATGTCAACGCGAGGAGCCAGCACAATTATGTCGTTGCGAGGAGCCAGGGAAATTATGTCATCGCGAGGAGCCGCAGGCGACGTGGCGATCTATAGATTGCTTCGCTTCGCTCGCAATGACGAAAGATAAAGGGCTCTTAATGACGAAGGTAAAAGGGTTCGCAATGACCTGTAATAGGGAATTAATATGCTGAAAAAAGTCCTGATCGCCAACCGGGGTGAGATCGCCATACGCGTGATGCGCGCCTGCCGCGAGCTTGGCATACGCACGGTGGCCGTTTACTCCGAGGCAGACAGGGAAGCGCTCTTCGCCAGGTACGCCGACGAGGCTTACTGCATCGGCGCGCCGCCCGCCATCGAGAGCTACCTGAATATCAAGAAGATCATCGCCGTCGCCAGGGAGAGCGGGGCGGACGGCATACACCCGGGCTACGGCTTCCTGGCCGAGAACCCGGGCTTCGCCTACTCCTGCGAAAGGGAGGGCATCAAGTTCATCGGGCCTTCCAGTCGCGTGATTGAACTGATGGGCAGCAAGATAGCCGCGCGCAAGGAGATGAATAAGGCCGGTGTACCGATCACCCCGGGCACCAAGGACGCGGTCAGCGAATTCGAGGACGCCATTAAAATAGCCAGGAAAATCGGCTATCCCATCATCATTAAGCCATCGGGCGGCGGCGGCGGCATCGGCATGACCATAGTACACGATGAGGCCGACCTGAAAAAGGGCCTGGAGAATTCCAGCCAGATAGCCGCCAGCACCTTCGGCATGCCGGAGGTTTACATCGAGAAGTATATCGAGCACCCGCGCCATATCGAGTTCCAGGTGCTGGCCGACGCGCACGGCAATGTGATACACCTGGGCGAGCGCGAGTGCTCCATCCAGCGCCGCCACCAGAAGCTGATCGAGGAGGCGCCTTCGCCTGCCCTCACTCCGGAGCTACGCGCCCGCATGGGCGAGGTGGCAGTCAAAGCCGCGCGACAGATAAAATACGAGAACGCCGGCACCATCGAGTTCATCTTCTCAAAAGGCCAATTCTACTTCATGGAGATGAATACGCGTGTACAGGTGGAGCACCCGGTCACCGAGATGGTCACAGGTATCGATATCGTCAAGGAGCAGCTCCTGATAGCCTCTGGCAAGCATCTGGATATCAAGCAGGAAGACGTGACGATGAACGGCTGGGCAATCGAGTGCCGCATCAACGCTGAGGACCCCCTGAATAACTTCGCACCTTCGCCGGGCAAACTGCGCGGTTACCGCTCACCAGGCGGCATGGGCATACGCGTGGACAGCGGCGTGCACACGCGCTACACCATCTCGCCCAACTACGACCCGATGATATCCAAGTTGGTTGCCTGGGGTCGCACGCGCGGCGAGGCCATTGAGCGCATGAAGCGCGCCCTCTACGAGTACGTCATCGTAGGAGTTAAGACCAATATCCCCTTCCACAAGGCCGTCATGGAGAATAAGCGTTTCTGCGATGGCGAACTGGGCACGCACTTCATTACGCAGGAAACTACGCTCATCGACGACATGCAGGCCATCATGGCGCGCGAACAGCCGCTGGAAGAAAAGCTCTCACAGGTTTTCGATGACAGTAAGCGCGCAGCGGCCATTGCCGCAGTGGTAGCCTATACGCAGGCGGCGCAGAAGGACGGCAGGGGCAGTGCGGATTCGTAAAATGCCATTGCGGTGAGCCGAATCTACGAACTGAAGGCGTAGCAGGCAGCGAAGCAATCTAACGGCACTGCGTCTTTGCTTATAGGGATTGCTTCGCTTCGCTCGCAATTACAACAAAAGGCTCGCGATGACGTATTTATTTATGCTCAGCATAGAATGTATCAGGTGGACATATATGTCCGCCCCCATAGTAGGGGCGGGCTTTCAGACCCGCCTTAAAATTAGTCATTGCCGGCACTATGATAGTGTTATGTAAGACCACCGGAATCACGGGCTCTTTGACGAAGGAGGTTCGGCCGGTTTATCAGGGGAAGTATCCTTGCTCTTATCCTCGGTAAATATATCGGCCACGTTCTTGCCGAAGGCCTGGGCGGCCTTGCCGACGTCCTTGAATTTGGCCTTTACCTCATCGTCCTTGAAGCGCTCCCCGAGAGTCTCGGCCGATTCCTTGGCCGCTTTACCCAGTTCGCGCGCCTTCTCTTTCAGCTTCGGGTCGTTGAAGATCTGCCCCATCGCATCCCCCAGTGCATCGAACATATCACCCAGGTTACCGGCGGCGGTCTTTTTCTGCCCGTTTTGTGATTCCTCCATGACAATCCTCCTTTCTAATCTGCTACAGTTAATTTTACTGCAAAACAGGAGAACTCTTACCATGACATTAAAACCTCATGCCGAAATCTGATAACATATAGTCAATCCTGCTATTACCGATTTTTAAGTGAGGAATGTGCATGAAATTTTGGGAGGCCGTAAAAAAGAACCGGGTAATATCCCTGCTCTGGACCACGTGTGATGAATTCTATGCGGACAACAGCAGTATGCTGGCGTCGGCAGTAGCCTACAGTCTGCTTTTCTCGCTTTTTCCTTTTGCCCTGGTATTGATATCACTTGCCGGCTACATGATGTCCTCCTCGGAAATTGAGAACCAGGTCATTACTGCTATGGGAACCCTTATCCCGGTAGCCAAGGGACTGATAGTCAATACGCTGGAAACCGTTATAAAGACACGCGAAGCCACGGGCATAATAGCGCTGTTGCTGCTCCTCTGGAGCGCGCTGACATTCTTCGATCGCCTGCGCAACTCTCTCAACCGGGCCTGGGGCACGCCCTCCGGCCAGACCTTTATCAAAGGTGAGCTTATGGATGTCAGCATGCTGGCGCTGGCAGTATTAGGCCTGGTTGTCTTCATCTGGCTCACCACCACCATCCATTTTATGCACGAATCGAATATGCAACTCTGGATATTCAAATTCACCAAAACCAACCTCTTCGAAAGGATGGTTTTCGCGCTATTCAGCGGTATGATGGCCTACGCTGTAATACTTTTGCTCTACCGTTTCGTCCCCAGCAACCGTCCAGGTTGGCGGCATATCTGGCTGGGTGCGCTGCTTGCCGCCATCGGCTTCGAAATCATCCGCTTCGTCTTCGTCTGGTACGTAAAAAATTTCGCCCAATACAACCTCGTTTACGGCCCGATCAGTTCGGTTATAGCTCTTCTGATGTTCATGTACTTCACCGCCTGGGTGCTGCTCTTCTTCGCCAAATTCAGCTACGTCAAGATGCGCAGGGATGGGTATGGGCTGCTGATAGCGGGGAATACCCCGCCGGCGGTTGAATAGACCCCTCAAATATGCAAGAATTGTTCTTAATTAAATCCAGTTAAAGGGAGGCAGGCCATGGTTAAACAGGCAGGCAGGTTCATCACTCTGCTGGCAGCCGTGCTGGCAGTTTCAGTCCTCATTATTACGCCGGTCAACGCCGCTGACGTACGCAACGGGGAGAGGCTGACAATCCCCGCCGGCGATGTCATCAACGACGACCTCTATCTCTTCGGCTCAAGCATCACCGTTGACGGAACTGTCAATGGGGACGTAATCGTGTTCGGCAACAGTATCGCCATCAACGGCGACGTCAACGGCAGCGTTATCGGCGCAGGCCAGGACATCGTAGTCAAGGGCCGGGTCAAGGACTCCGTGCGCGTGGCGGCCTCATCGGTTGACGTTAATAGCGCCATCGGCGGTGACCTGATTACCGCCGCATCCCAGGTTAATATCGCCAGGTCCGGTTCGGTCGGCCGTGATCTCCTGGTAGCGGCGGCGGCGGTGCAGGTGGACGGCCCGGTTTCCAAGGACATCCGTGGCAGCGCCGGTAAGCTGATCATCAACAGCAACGTGGGCGGCAACGTCGATATTGAGGGCGACACTGTAAAGCTCGAACCGGCCGCCAGCATCGCAGGGAACCTGTCATATAAATCGGAGAAAGAAGCAGAGCAGGCCAAAGAGGCCACGGTTAAAGGCGAGATAAAACATGTACCTCCGCCTCCACAACCCAAACCATCCGCTGAAACCATCGGCCAGGCCATCGGCGGCCTGGTTTCCGCTGTCGTAGGCTTCCTGGTTATATTGCTGCTGGTAGTTGTGGTTATCAAGTACGCCGCGGCGCTTCTCACGGGTATCATATTCATACTGCTGGCACGCAAATATATACCGGGCCTGGTCGACACTCTCAAAAGCAAACCCTGGCCATGCCTGGGCTACGGAGCGCTGGTCCTGTTCCTGGTGCCTGTAGCAATAGCCATTGCCTGCGCGCTGGTTATCGGCATACCGTTGGGACTGGCAACGCTGGCCCTTTATATATTTACTGTTTACCTTGGCCACATTTTCGTGGGGTTATTCATCGGCAAATGGCTACTCAGGCAGCGCGCAGATGCAAATTCAACCGGCAGGCTGATAGCGGCGCTGACCTTAGGACTCTTTGTAGTCTACGTCTGCGGCGTCATCCCCTTCGTCGGCTGCCTGACCGACCTGGCGGTTATCCTATTCGGCCTGGGGGCCATCACATACCGGCTTAAAACCGAACTGGCAGGATGAGGCTTTGACAAACAAGATGTCAAGGGTACGGCATACCATTAGCCTATATGTACAGGCTCATACCCGGAATGCTGATTGCGAGCAGAATATTGTATAATCAGGGCAAGGATTTATCATGATCGGCTTCCCCGACGCCTACCTGGACATCGAGACCACCGGGCTGTATCCCCATGAAAGCAGCATAACGGTTATCGGGATCTATTTCTGCAACAGCAGCGAGAGCAAGTTAGTGCAGCTTTACGACGAAAAACTGACCTGTAAGAACCTGCTCAACGTCATGCAAGGGACCGAGCAGATGTTTACCTACAACGGCTCTCGATTCGATGTACCGTTTATCCGCACCCACTTCGGGCCGGACCTCGGCCTTATGCACCCTCACACCGACCTGATGTATAAATGCTGGGACTACAACCTGCGCGGTGGTTTCAAGAAGGTGTTGAGGCAATTAGGCATATCCAGGGAGACCGAGGGTATGAACGGGCTGGATGCCATATGGCTGTGGCATCAGTATAAGCTCTCCAACAACCGTGCTGCGCTTGACCAGCTTCTGCGCTATAACAGGGACGACATCATCAATCTGAAGGACCTGAGGGAAGCACTGGCGGGTATAGAGATAAAAGAGGCCGCCCGCGCCTGACCAGCCTCCTGCAAGAGAAATTAAAAGGGGGGCTGCTCCTGCGGAGCAGCCCCCTTCATTTTGTTCGCAGCCGATTTATTTCGCTATTTTTTCGAGTTCCTTCAGATGGGTGTCGATGCCCTTCCCGAAGAGTTTGAGCACGATGGGCTGGCCGTTGGCATATTTCTTGTAGACCCTGCAGGTCTCGCAGATGCTGGTATCGCGGCCGGTAGCGCCCTTGTCGTCCAGTTTGCAATAAGTCCCTTCGATCTCCCAGCAGGGCAGGAACTGGTATTTCTCAACCGGGCATTCGCTCTTTATCATCTCCGGGCAGTTGCAGAGCTCCCAGCACGGTGCCTTGTCGGTCCAGAAATTCACTCCGCTGTCTGCTTTAACCTCGACTGCATTCTTTCCCTTTACTTTAGTTTCAGCCATTTTATTTTCCTCCTTTATTTCGTCGGTTGTTTGCTTTTTTCTTTACAGTAACAATTTACCACACACATTGCGTAGCGCCATCCGTTTTAACGCTTAATTTACTTTTGCGCAAAAGCGCAACTGTCAATAGGCCGCCGCATAAGAAAATCCCCCGCTCCACAAGGAGCGGGGGATCGATATCCCGTCTAATATCAAGAGCTTAGCTTGCTGCTACCTTTTCCAGAATTTTCAGAGAGGTGTTTATGCCCCGGCCCAGCAGCTTCAACTGGATGGGCTTGCCTTCGCCGTAAGTCTTATAAACCCGGCAGATCTCGCAGATGCTGGTATCCTTGCCATCAGCGCCATAATCATCGAGCTTGCAATAAGTGCCTTCGATCTCCCAGCAGGGCAAGAACTGGTATTTGAATGCCGGGCATTCGGCCTTCACCATATTGGTGCAGTGAGAAAGCTCCCAGCAGGGCTCCTTGCCGGTCCAAAACTTGAACCCTTTGTCATCCCTGGTTTCCGCTACTGTTTCTATCTTTTCCATTATCTTTGCCATTTTCTTGCCTCCGGTTGTCCGTTTTCTTTTTCAGGATGGCTATAATTTAACACCTTGCGCAAACCGCAGCATCCGCCATAATGCTTATCCTGCAGTTGCGCTTTTGCGCAACTGCCCCTGCGCTGAATACGGGGCCACCGTTCATCTACCTTATTGAACAAGGCGGCGGCATGATTGCCGTACGCCTTTTACGTAAAAGCCGGGGTTTTATCCGGGCAGCCTGGCCGCGAATTTTGAGATAAAAGACCACAACAAGTATTATTGAAACATAAGAAAAATGCGTTCGCCCGGTTGGAGGAGATTATGATGCTCACTGTATCAGAAGCTATAAATCAGCGGCGGAGTATACGCAATTTCCGCAGCGATCCGGTATCCGACGATGCCATTTATGCGATACTTGAAGCCGCACGGCTGGCGCCCTCAGGCAGTAACCGGCAGCCCTGGCGCTTCATAGTAGTCACCGATAAGGATGAGAAAAAAAGGCTCCGCAAGATATGTTTCGACCAGGCTTTTATCGAAGAGGCGCCTGTAGTATTTGTCTGCTGCGTTGACCTGGCCGCGTATGCCAAAGCTGCCCGGGAAAAACGTTCCCAGGAATTTATCGACTACGGTGTAATTGAGACACTGTCGGGCTACTTCGCTAATCCGGCAGTCCGGGAGTTGTTCTTAAACGCTCCGGATACCCACTTGAATGTGCACTTCCCCACCGCCATGGCAAATACCTACATTGCCGTGGAGCACATGATCCTGACAGCGACTGCCCTCGGGCTGGGTTCCTGCTGGGTAGGAGCAATTGGAAGCGCAGAGGAAATGAACGCCCTGTTCCATCTCCCACCCAATACACTTGCTGTCGCTGTTTTGCCGGTCGGACATCCTGTCAAGATCCCGCCGCCCCGCCCCCGCGTCTCATTAGATTCAATTTTACTGAGACCTTTGCGTACCCGGCCCTGAGCGGATAATGATCCCCTGGTTGAAAAGGAACTGCGCAAATAATTAAAGACAACTTATCCTTCTGCCCAGGTGCGTACCCTATCCAGCGGGCATTTCCCATACTTGAATCGCTTAACAGGTTTTACAGATATAATCGCAACTTTTATCGGAAAACCCGCCGGTACAATTTCGCAGTAAAGAAATTTAATTCCAGAAATTCACGAGATATTCTCCATGTTTCAGAGCAATGTATCAATTCCTTATATTGACAGGTTAACCAGCTTGATATAATATGATTTTATACTAAATTAACCCTTACCGTACAAATAGTTTTAATGGCACGGAACTCGAAGGCCAACAACAAAAATATTCGCGATAATATTTTTAAAATTACCGAGTCGCTTCTACTGAAGCGTGGGATAAAAGGTTGGAACATGGATAGCGTGGCTTTGGAAGCGGGGGTATCCAAAAATACCCTTTACGAAATAATCAGCAGCAAGGAACAACTGATAGAGGATATCGTAATAAACAGGCTCAGAAATAACGTTGAAGCGATTGCGGGAATCTTCAGAGATGAGTCCGACTTTGTAAAGGCCTGTGAAATTGCAACCAGGCATCTGGCACACACCACATACCCCAGGTTTTTCGTGAATACCCTTCCATAAAGACGAAGTTCGATTCTATCTCAGGCAAACTCAGCACTTCCATACACAATTACTTAAATCAGGCCAAGAAGGACGGGGTAGTAAGGAAAGATATCGATAACGACATAGCCATTAGTTGCATTACGGCTATTATCAACCACTTCTTATCCGGGAATATTAAGGGAAAGAAATTTGAAGAGCAGCTTTATCAGGCATTTTCCTATGTTATAAAGGGAATCCTGGCGTAATCATTTTATTATCGAACAGTCAATAAACCGTATTAAGGGGGAGGTAAGTATGAGTTATCCGGAGCTAAAGTCGCTGGAAAGCGATATCGCAACCTGTTTTCGCTGTTCCCTGTGCAAAATGGTGCCGTTGCCCGTCTTTAAAAAGCAGGAATTCTCAAATATCTGCCCGATTAACAGCCATTACATGTTCCACAGCTATTCCGCATCGGGACTGGGATATATGGCGCTGGCCCTTTCGGAGGGACGTATTCAGGCCGATAAGGCCCTGGCGGATATCGTCTTCTCATGCCGTACCTGCGGTTATTGTGATATGGCCTGCAATTTTATTATGGAATCCAAACGAAATGAAATAAATATGACCCTGAGGGAAACTCTCGTGCGTGAAGGGTTGGCGCCTGAAGAGTATAAGCGGACAATGCAAAATTTAAAGGACACCGGCAACCCGGCAGGATTAACTCATACCAGGGCAGGAGACTGGGCGGCCGGCCTGAACCTCAAAAAGCTCCCCGAACAAAAGGCTGATATTTTGCTGTATGCCGGCTGTTTAACCCGCTATGATAAAAATGCCCTGCTGTCAGCCAGAAAAATGGCAAAACTGCTGCTTCACGCGGGTGTGGACGTGGGCATATTGGGCGATGAAGAGAACTGCTGCGGCCTCCCGGCGCACTGGATGGGATTCAAGGATAACTTTACCGCCCTTGCAGAAAGAAATGCGAGCTCCTTTAAAGGGGCGCACGTTAAGACCATTGTCACCGTATGCGGCGCCTGCCTCGGGACATTAAAGGCAAAGTATCCGAAATATGGGATCAATACGGGGATAGAAGTGTTGCACGGGACGGAGTTACTGGAGAGGCTGATTGAGAAGAAAAAGATCAAGCTGACGAGGCCGTTAAACCTGAAAGTCACCTATCATGACCCCTGTTACCTCGGCCGTCAGTCGGAACCTCAGGAAGAATGGAAGGGTGAAGAAAGAACCGTATTCGGGCAGATGAAATACACAGTCCCGCCCCGCAAGATCAACTATGGGACCGGGGGCGTTTTCGATCCTCCGCGGGCGATTTTAAAATCGATAAAAGGGCTTTCATTCAGGGAAATGTACCGGATCAGAGAGTACTCACATTGTTGCGGAGGAGGCGGCGGACGCGCGGAGATGTACGAAAAGATGTCTTTAGAAGCGGCTAAAGACCGGATCAAGGAGGCCCGTGAGGTGGGGGCGGATTACCTGGTGACATCATGTTCCCACTGTAAGGCTCAATTTGAAAAAGCCTCTTCAGATATAAATGGTCATCCTATAAGCGTCCTGGATATCATTGATATCGTCTTCCAGGCCGCAGACATCGATTAGCATAGGAGACAAAAACATGATAAGCACAAATATATTAAATGACTTAGGGCAAAATAATACGGTTGAAACTTCATCGGATAAGCTGAAGACCTATGAAGTCAGTAATCCCCTGGTGCAATCCGGCCGGACACCGCAGTGCGCTATAAAACCGAAGGATGTCCCTGAACTGCAAAAGGTAATCCGCAAGGCAAAGGAGGGTAAATTCGGACTTGTGCCCGTTTCGTCGGGAGGGCCTCATATAAAGGGGGGAATTGCCTGCCCGGCCGAGCATGTTGTTGTTGACCTTGCGGACTGGAATAAAATCCCCTGGGTCAACCGCCGCAACAGGGTATGCTTTGTAGAGCCCGGAGTGACTTATGGACAACTGAATAATTTTCTCAAGGGGCATGGCATGACGCTGCCGACACCGCTGGCGCCGCGAAATACTAAGAGCGTACTTGCCTCTACTATTGACCGTGAGCCTCACATCTGGCCCAGGATGCAGTGGGACTTCCAGGATCCCGTGGCCTGTACGGAGTTTATATATGGAACCGGCGAATTGTTCCGTAGCGGTGCTGCAGGCGGTCCCGGGACATTGGAAGAACAGCGGAAGTCCAAAGGGGCACAAAAGATGCCCATGGGTCCCGGCCAGACGGACTTCCAGAGAATATTGATAGGGGCGCAGGGATCTATGGGCATTATGACCTGGATCAGCCTGCGCACCGAGTTGTTGCCTTCTATTGAACGTCCCATGCTGGCCGCCGGCGACCGGCTTTCCAATATAATCGAGTATATGTACGAGGTTCAGCGCCCCTGGCTGGGTGAGCATACTTTCATACTGAACCGCCTGGCCGCCGCCATGCTTATGACGTATGGTAATCCCGCTTCCTTTGACCGGGTCAGGAATTCCCTTCCTGAATATATCTGTATGCAAAACATCGCGGGATTCGAAAGGCTTCCCGCAGGAAGGCTTGAATATCAGTATGAGGAACTTAAAAACATGGCGGGTGGAAACGGGCTCAAACTCACTGATAAGGTGGGAGAGATTGAGGCCCCTGCCCTGCTTAAGGCTGCGCAATCACCCTGTGGCCCGCGTGACTGGCGGCATGTGGTTAAAGGCCATTGCCTGTCAATTTTCTTTCTTTCCCTACTGAATAATTCGGAGAAGTATATTGCCGTTGCCCGCGAATCGGCAAGGGCATTTAACATCCCTGACGAGCAAATCGGGATATATATTCAACCTGTGATTCAGAACCACGCCTGCCATATCGAGTTCATGGTTCCCTTTAATCCCGATGACAGTCATGAAGTCGAAAACCTGAAAAATTACGAAGCTGATGTAACTGAGCGCCTCATTAAGGCCAGGGCGTTTTTCAGCAGGCCGTATGGCAAGGCTGCTGAAATGGTTTTTAAGAATAATCCGGGTAATACGGAGCTTATCCGTGTGATCAAAGGCCTGTTTGATCCGGAAAATATACTTAGCCCGGGAAAATTCAACCTCTAAGGGATCCCCGGTTTACTCAGGTGGAAGCGAGTCACGGTAAATCTCATACGATAACTACGGGAGGCTAAAATGTTAACAGTGGATGAACTTAAAGAGCTTAAAGATATTGTTGGCGAAGAGTGGGTGAAGGATGATCTCCCTACCAGGGATGCCTACTCTATTTACTATAACTCCTCTTCACTGAACAAGGAGGACAAACTGTGGACGGCGCGGCCGGCGGCGGTAATTATGCCGAAAACACCTCAAGAGATATCACAACTTACGAAATTCTGCAATAGAAAGGATTTCATGCTTAAACCGTTTTCCACAGGGTGGATCACTTCCTCGGCGCCCGGAAGCCGAAAAACGATTTTACTCGATCTCAAGCGGATGGATAAAATCATCGATATCGATGTTAAGAACCAGATCGCAGTGGTGGAGCCCTATGTCAGGGCCATAGATCTTCAGTCGGAGCTATGGAAGCACGGGTTGAATGTGCATGCTGTTTCCTGCGGGGGTAATCACTCGATCCTGGCATCTACAGCGGCGGCGTGGGGATACGGCATAACAGGCGCCTCTATGGGATATCAGGCCAGGAATATGCTGGGGGTTGAATGGGTAATGCCCTCCGGAGAGATTCTTACACTGGGCAGTCCCGGTGACGGAGCGGAGTGGTTCAGCACAGACGGTCCGGGACCCGGCGTCAGGGGACTCATCCGGGGGTTCCAGGGCACATTTGGCGGCCTGGGCACCTTCACAAAAGTAGGAGTGAAATTATACCGCTGGGATTCCGATCCCGAATATGAAGTCCACGGCGGGTCGCCCAAATATGTCCTGAATCGTGATAATGTTTCCCAGCAAAGAGCAGATAACCGATGCCGGTTATAAGCTGGGAGAAGCGGAATGCAACTACTCGGATTTCAGGATGCCCGCTTTCTTCATAGCGCTCGGTTTCACCGATAATAACCTTGAATTAAAACAGCTTTGGTCAACCGGTGTTTTTCAGAAACTTGCCAGGTACGTATTGACCGTATGTGTTCACGGGCATTCCAAAAAGGAATACCAGTGGAAGGTAAAGGCTCTTAAACAAATAGTCAAGGAATCGGGCGGACTGATTTTGCCTATGCAGCAGATACCATTGGCCGCTTTTGATATAGTAAAGCCGTTCTTCAAGATGTTTAAAAATCCATTGAAGCTGATAACCAAGATACCCTATATACAGGAAATAACGGATTCAATGAAAACCAGCGAGGAAATGCGCTTAAAGCTTTTGACCACGGCGTTCTTTATCCTCGTGCGGCACGCTAACAACAGCCAGGGGGGTTTCCGGGCGTCATCCGGCATGTTCACCTCCGTGGGGGCTTTTGACACCTGGGACATGGGTTTTGAACAGGCTGATTATATTGCCGGGGTCAAAAGGCCGGCCATTGAGAAAGGCCTGATTTTAGACGATGGCGGCGATCTTGGCAGCGGCGGGACCTTTGACTTCGGACATCTCGGCTACATCGAAGG
>JAPLHJ010000071.1 GCA_026389675.1 Chloroflexota bacterium
TCGCCACCCAGCAGCTCATAGACCGGCTTGCCCTTAGCCTTGCCGATGATGTCCCAGCAGGCGGGCTCTATCCAGTAGTTGAGCCAGCCAAGGAAGCCGGCCTGCTTGAGTAGACTCTGTATGCGGTCGATATCCATAGGGTCGGCGCCGATGATGTATCCGCCCAGCAGGTCACCCAACCCCTGCCTCTCCTCGCCCATGGCGATACCGGCTGACCAGCCCTCGATGCCTTCATCCGTCCCCAGCCTGATCAAAGTGAAGCGGTTATGCGTCTGGGGATAGCCCGGTATCCAGGTCGGCCAGAAAGTGTGCTTGAGCGGGATATGGACATGGTAAAGCTCGATCTCGGTTATTTTCATGATACGGCCTCCTCTTAATTAAGTGTAACAACAACCTCTTTTCTGGTCTGCCCCAGCCTTAACCTGTATTGCCGCTGTATTTTAAGATAAAGGGTGGCAGATAACAAGGTAAGCCTGTTGCTTCGCCGGGGCAGTTCCATTAACATGGTAGCAGGTTTGCTTGAAAAGTCCTTCAGATAAAGGGGAAGAGAAAATGAAATACAGCGAAGGCAAAATTGGCCGGGTGTTTGTGATCAGGCTGGAAGACGACGACGAATTGCCTGGTTGTATCGAGAAGTTTGCCCAGGAGCACAAAATCTCCGTTGGGCAGGCCATACTGGTTGGCGGGATCGGCAGCGGGGAAATAGTATCAGGCCCGCGCCGGAACAAGGAGCTGCCGATAGACCCGATGCTTGTACCCGTCGATGGCGTTCACGAGGTGGTGGGCGTGGGGGTGCTGGCGCCGGATAAGGACGGTAAACCCTCGCTGCATATCCACGCCGCCCTGGGGAGGGCCGGTAAGACCACCACTGGCTGTCTGCGAATGGGGGTGAAGACCTGGCTGGTGGGCGAGGTGATACTCTACGAGATACTTGGCGCGGATGTCGCCCGCCTGCCGGATAAAGGGAGCGGTTTCGAATTGCTTATACCGCGCAATGCCAGGCCATGAGCATCCCGCTGCTGGTGTTCTTCAAGAATGGCAGAGAAGCAGACCGGAACCTTGGAACGTTGCCGGAGCCGGCGCTACGCTCTAAAATAGAGCAGGTGCCGGGCTAAAATGAGTTATTTGTGAAAAGGAGGATAAGATGGCGGGCATAAGGCAGGACGTTTTCTCGGTCCGTTCCCCTATCGTAAATGCGTACATCGTCCGCGGTGAACGGGCAATCATCATAGATACAGGCATTCCGGGTTTCGGTGAAAAGATACTGGCCAAGATGAAAGAGCATGGCATTAAGCCGGCCGACGTGTCGCTTATCCTCATCACCCACGGCCACCATGACCATTACGGCAGCGCTGCCTTCCTCAAGGAGAAGACCGGGGCGCCGGTGGCTATCCACAAGGATGACGCGGAGGCTTTGCGTACGGCGGTCAACCCACCCCTCTATCCCGTGGGGGTCAGGGGTAAGCTGATGCAGGCTATTTCCAGTATGATAAAGACGCCGAAAGTGCAGGGCATTGAGCCCGATATATTGATCGACGTCGAGATGGACCTGGCCAAATTCGGTATCGATGGGAAGGTCATCCCCACGCCCGGTCATACGGCTGGCTGTGTTACAGTACTGCTGGCGGGGGGCTGCGCCCTGCAGGGGGACATGATCTTCGGCGGCCTGCTGCGCAAGCACAGCCCGGGCTTTCCCTATTTTTGCCGGGACAAGGAGCAGCTTCTCAAAAGCATACAGCTCATACTGGACAAGAACCCCAAGATAATCTATGCCGGGCACGGCGGGCCGTTCACGGCCGGCCAGGTCTGGCGCAAGTTTTTCTCCGATCTCTGACGCCGGCTATTTAAGCTGGTCGCGGGTGAACCCGAGCACGCGGCGGGCGACGACCAGCGTGTTTATCTGGCCGGTGCCCTCGAAGATGTCATTGATCTTGGCATCCCGCATGAATTTCTCGAAGAGGTATTTACGCGAGTAGCCCAGCGGCCCCATCAGTTCCACTGCCCTCTGCGTGATCAGCGTCGCCGCACGGCCGGCCTTGGCCTTGGACATGGAGGCTTCCAGAGCGTTGGACATGCCGCTGCCAAGCTGCCACATGGCGCGTATCATCAACAAATGGGCAGCCCTCAAATTGGCTTCCATTTCAATGAAATCATGTTCAAGTGTAGTCTGCTTGCTGCGGGGCAGGTCGTAACGTATCTTGATGCCCCGCTTATCGATTTCGTCGCGCAGCATATCCAGCGCAGCGCGGGTCACGCCCAGGGCCTGGGCGGCTACCATCGGACGCGTGACATCAAATGTCGCCATGGCGCCCTTGAAGCCTTCGGTCTTGCTCTTGACCTCAGCCTTGCCCAGGATGTTGCCAAAGGGGATGCGGCAGTTGTCAAA
>JAPLHJ010000090.1:0-3334 GCA_026389675.1 Chloroflexota bacterium
GCAGCCAGCACAATATCCTGCAGGAAATCCACATCTTCGGAGTTGACCACTTCGGGTGATATAGTAATCGACTGGAACTGCTGGTGGCCGTTGATGACTATCTTGATAGCGCCGCCGCCGGCGGTCACCTCTACGTTCGTGTTTCCCAGCTCCTCCTGGGCTTTGACCAGCTTGGCCTGAAGCTCTTGTATCTGGCGCAGGTTAAATTGGCTCATGTTACCTCCGTTTCCGCTTTTTCTTCAACTATCTTTGCGCCCAGGCTTAAGGCAGCCTCCACCAGGTGATTACTGCTGGCGGGTTTCAATTCAGATTTCTGTTCCTGGGACATCATGACACACGTTACCGTATAGTTGTGGCCGAAGACTTCTTTGAGCTTTTTCTCGATGAGGTGGAGGTATTTGCGGTCGTCGATATACTTTTTATGGAACTCGTGGTAGAAGCCCAGCACAAGGTTATCACCTTTGATTTCCACGGGCTCGCAGGCGTGGCGCAGGCGGGCATCAAGGTTGCCTCCGGAGCCCTCGCCGCGCATCGAATTGATGAAGTCCTTCCAGTGCACCTTCAGGTATGGCAGGTCGCCGGGGTCGTCCATTTTGAGCGGCTCGGTTATCCTGGGAGAGTCCGGGAAGGGGGTGGAAGAGTGTCCCGTCTGGGCCAGTTGAGCCGGATCGAGGGTTGGTGTTCCGGCCGCTTTGAGAGACTTGCCTGCCAGGCCGGCCGGCCGCGCTGGTTCCGTCGACCTGGCTACCCTGGGTGCGGCGGCCGCCGTCCTCGACGACTGCCAGTCCTTGCCGGAGGAAGGGTCGGAAGCCGATTTTTCCCTGGCGTGCTGTGAGATAACGCTCTCCACGAGTGCCAGTTCCAGCGGGAGGGGTGAATAGGTATCCATGCGCAGGTCAACGCCGCTGAACAGCTTGATGGTGTTGAGCAGATAATCGAGGCTGGTGCCGCCCGCTATCTTCTGCATCTCGGCCAGGTCGTCGGAGGTGGCGTCGATCGTATCGGCGGAGCCGGACTTGGCCAGCAGCAATTGCCGCAGGTAATCCACCAGTTCGCGGTTGAACTGGCGCAGGTCAAGGCCTTCGCCGGCCACGGCGTTGATGACCTTAAGGCCGGACGATACATCCATGGCCACGATGTGACGGGCAAGCTCGCGGATGCGCAGGTCGCCGCTTATGCCCAGCATAGCCAGAGCCTGCGCCATTTCGATAGTATTTCCGTAATAGGTGATGAGTTGTTCCAGCAGGTTGGTGGCATCGCGCAAACTGCCGGTAGTGACCTTGGCCACGAGTTTGAGCGCTTCAGGATCTATCTTGATGCCCTCCTTTTCACAGATGTGAGAGAGGCGGGCTATCACGGAGGCGCTGGAAAGCCGGTGGAAATCGAAGCGCTGGCAGCGCGAGGTGATGGTCGAGATGATTTTGTGTGGGTCGGTGGTAGCCAGGATGAAAATTACGTGAGGGGGAGGCTCCTCCAGCGTTTTGAGGAAGGCGTTGGCCCCCTCACGCGTTATCATATGCACTTCGTCGATTATATAGACCTTGAACTTGAGGATATTGGGCGAATAGTTGACCCTTTCTTTGAGGCCGTTCATATCATCGATGCCGCGGTTGCTGGCCTCGTCTATCTCGATGATATCCAGCGCGTTGCCATGGTTGATGGCAAGGCAGGAATCGCAGCTGTTGCAGGGTTCCCCCTCAACCGGCTGGCGGCAGTTGACGGCCTTGGCCAATATGCGGGCGGTGCTGGTCTTGCCGCTGCCGCGCGGGCCGCAGAAGAGGTAGGCATGGGCGATGCGGCTGCTTTTGATGGCGTTGCGCAGCGTCTGGACGACGTGCTCCTGCCCGGCTATCTCGTTAAACGTCTGGGGTCGCCATTTGCGGTAAAAAACCTGGGAGGTCATGGTGCAGATATTATACCCCAACAGGCAACCCCGAAAAACCATTGCATTATCGTAGACGCTTATTGACGCACGGCGGGCTCTTTTATTCTGGAGGTATTGAAGGTATACTTTGTCTATAGATTGACTGGCGGAACTTGAACCAGGATGAGACTAACGAAGGCAGGGGCAGGTATATTAACGGGCTCGGGCTGTCACGCCGCGGCCAGGCGAGGAGGCATTGCTGAAAAGCTATAGCAGGTTACATGCGCCCGTGTTGTTATTTGCCATAGTGGCATCGCTGATGACACCTTTTTTGCAGCCGCCCACTCCGGCGCATGCGTGGCCGCAGCAAACCTGGGACACCAAGGCCGCTTTCGATCTCGGCGCACTCAATAACACCGATACCTCTTCCAGCCCCAACAACGTACTGCTGGCCACCAACCTGGATACAGGCGACGGCAGCGACGGCGCCCTGACAGTGAAGGGCACGGACACTGACATCATCAACAAAACTGCCACTGCCTTGAGTTCAACATCCTATATCGGCAGCAGCTATATAAAAGTTAACTCAACGGCGGGGTTTGCTGTCGGCAAGGAGGTGCTCATCATACAGATGACGGGCACGGGCGCCGGGACATGGGAGACTATTTATATCGCAGGCGTCGAGTCCACCACCAATATACTGGTATTTGCCGCGCCGCTCAAGTACGCGTATTATGCGGATGCGAACAGCAAGGCGCAGGTCATACAGGTGCCGCACTATACCGATGTCACTATAAACCCCGGAGGTGTACTTATATGCATGCCCTGGCTGTGGGATGGCCAGACGGGCGGCGTCATTTTCTTCCGTGCCAAGGGCACAGTTACAGTCAACCCGGGCGGCCTCATCGAAGCCTCCGGTATGGGTTTTCAGGGTGGCTCTGGTGGAAGTACCGGAGGAGGGGGAGCAGGGGGATCAGGTGGATACGCAGGAGGGTCGAGTTTTCATACCCCTCCCAATGGAGGTCCCGGAGGGTCCACCGGAACCGGAGGAGGCGCTGGCGATGGTGGTGAGAGCAGCAGCAGTAACTATGGTTATCCCGGAGGAGATGGCGGTCTTCAGGGGAATGCCGGGTTTCAACAAAGCGGGCAATCTGGCGCCGGGCCGGGTGGCGGCACTCCTAACCAGGGCGGCACGAACCCGAGCTCCGCAGATATGAGCTTGATGCAGATAGGTGGCGGAGGTGGCGGTGGGGGCGGTCTGGGAGGCACCGGTGCGGGTGGCGGTGGCGGTGGTGGCTCCAATACAGCAGAGGCTTGGTCCCAACCGGCTGCCGGGCAGTCCGGAGGGTCGGGCGGCAGTGCCGGCGCTGGTGGAATCGGCGGGAATGGCGGGGGAATGATAATCATAACTGCAGCATCTATCGTGGGAAATCAATCCGGTCTTGTATTGGCTCGCGGGCAAGGCGGAGC
>JAPLHJ010000090.1:3422-3819 GCA_026389675.1 Chloroflexota bacterium
TATAAATGCCGGACCTGGCGGCGGCGGTGGTGGCGGCGGTGGTGCAAACGGCGGAGGAGGAGGGAACGGCGGCGGCGGCGGCGGCGGCGGCGCAGTATGGCTGGCAGCAAATAATATTACCCTGGCGGCCAACGCAGTAAACGCGATGGGAACTGTGGGAGGGGCCGGCGGGCAGGGCGGCAGCGGAGGTTCAGGTGGAAAGGGGGGATATGGTGGGGAGTCAGATATGGCACCGGATGGTAATGGTGGAAACGGCGGAAACGGGTCCAGCGGCGCGAATGGACAGGCAGGGGCAACAGCCGGCGCAGGCGGCGCGGGAGCCATACGCCTGGATTACGCCTCCCTGACTGGAAGCACAAACCCCGCGCCGGGCTACACCTCGGGCGTGTATTATGCC
>JAPLHJ010000204.1 GCA_026389675.1 Chloroflexota bacterium
GAAACCACACACCCTTTTCTGAGGCAATGGCGGCCATTTCGCCGATAGGGTCGATGATGCCGTGAGGGTATGAGAAAGCCGAACCTACCGCGAAAACGGCATTTGGACTGAATGCTTTGCGATACACGTCCAGGTCCACTACTGAGGTATCGCTGACAGGCACGATCACTGTCTTTAGCCCGAGGAAATGGGCAGCCTTATTGAAGGCGGGGTGCGCCGAGCGCAGCATCACCAGTGCCGGTGCCTTTATCTCGGGTTTCTTCTCCCGCGCGTACTCCCGCGCGGCCTTGACGGCCATCATGATGCTCTCGGTTCCGCCCGAGGTCATATTGCCTGCGGCAGTCTCATCCCCGTTCAGGAGGTCGGCCGTCATGGCTACAACCTCAATCTCCATGCGCAGCAGGCTGGGAAAGGCGAACGGGCTCAACCCGTTTTCAAAAACATACTCGCTGAGGGCGGACCTCACAATATCCGCGACATCCTCCCCGGCCCTGAAGACCATGCTGAAGGCGCGGTAATTGCGCCAGTCCATGTCATTGGATTTCAGATCGTGCAGCAGGCTTTTCAACTCCGCCGCCGGCAGGCCCTTTTGCGGGAATTTAACTCCAGCCATATTACCTCCTAACAGCTAAATAATCCGCCCTCTTTAGCATGGCGGCCATGCAGCGTATGGCGTTATCCGGCATCACGTAGGTGGGTAGGCCGTCCTTGACAGCCGATATCATGCCGTCCATCTGGTCGGGCGGGTTGGCGGGAATGAGTAAGATCGGCTTGCCCAGGCGGTCGCGCAGCGCCACCAACTGCTGCCTGAACCATTCTTCCTGCAGGAAGGCATAGGTTATGACTATGCAGGCGTCCACCTCTGGCATGATCATTTCCAGACAGTCGGCATATACTTTTGAAGCTCCGCCGATGGGCGCCCAGACCAGGTCCACCGGATTTTTGCGGTTATTGGAGGGAGGCACCTTGTCCTTCAGGTATTCAGCCAGCTTAGCCTGCAAACCAGCGGAAAAAGGCTTTATCCTGAGCCCCATTTTAGTAGCTGCATCCGATGAAGCAACCGCGCCGCCACCGGCCTCGATCAACAACCCGAGGTCATTACCGGGCGGCAGCACCGGGCAACCGAAGGCTACCGCCAGGTCAATGATGTCCTCCATGCCAAAGGCCGGGATTATGCCGGTCTGCCGGCACATGGCCTGGAAAACCTGGTAGTCGCCCGCCAGGGAGCCCGTATGCGAAGCGGCCGACCTGGCTCCCATCTCGGAACTGCCCGCCTTCCAGATGATGGTAGGTTTGTGAGGGCATATCTCTTTCGCCAGCCTGACGAACCGTTCGGGGTCTTTGAGACCTTCAATGTAGGCTACGATAACCTTAGTATCGGGGTCGCTGCCCCAGTATTCGATAAGGTCTTCCAGCGTGAGGTCGCTCTGGTTGCCGATGCTGATGATGCCGCTGAAGCGCAGGCCGCGGGCGCTGCCCAGCCTGAGCATCATCTCGCTGACCCAGCCGCTCTGCCCCACGAACCCCACTCCACCCGGGTCCAGCGGCATGCGGGCATAAGGCACAACGGTATTGACACGTCCCCGTGAAGTGAAAATGCCCATGCAATTGGGCCCGATGACCCTTACTCCTCCGCTGCGGGCGATGCCCACCATCTTCTTCTCCAGTTCCTTGCCTTCAGACCCCATCTCGCTGAAGCCGACAGCATGCACGACGGTGAATTTAACGCGCTTGCGCGCGCAGTCCTCCATAGCGGCGGGAATAGCCTGCGCCGGTATGGCCAGCACCGCCAGGTCCACATCGCCCGGGATATCGGCCACGGCCGGGTAACATTTCAGTCCCATTATCTCGGTCTCTCTGCGGTTGATGGGATAGATCGTCCCTGCGTACTTATCTTGAAGCATGCTGTTGATAAACATGCCCCCTGATTTCCACTCGTCCTTCGATGCGCCGACTATAGCAACCGAACGGGGATCGAACAGGTACTTGAGATCCGGCGGGAGATGGTGGGTCATAACATGCCTCCGCTAAACTGTAAATCGATTTCTTCCCGATTGAACACGGGTGAGATTGCAGGTTATTATCTTATGCCGTTCACCCTGTGTCAACGGGCGGCAGTTGTGATATATTACAGCCGTTAATCATCAATTGAGATTGAGGAGCGATTTAATGGCATACGAGACGATTATTTATCAGGCGGAAGGCGGCATCGGCAGGATCACCTTCAACCGGCCTCAGGCTATGAACGCAATAACGCCAGCCATGCTTAAGGAATTGAAGTCCGCTGTTCTTGAAGCTGGCAA
>JAPLHJ010000135.1 GCA_026389675.1 Chloroflexota bacterium
CGCATCGTAGTGGCCTCATGCTCGCCCAGGATGCATGAATCGACCTTCCGCAACTGCATCAGCCAGGCAGGGGTCAACCCCTACCTGCTGGAGATGGCCAACATCCGCGAGCACTGCAGCTGGGTGCACCTGCACGAGAAAGCGGCGGCCACGGAAAAGGCTGCCGATACCGTCGGCATCGCCGTGGCCAAGGCCAAGCTGCTGCAGCCGGTCGAGGAGATCAAGATACCCGTCACGCATGCTGCTCTGGTCATCGGCGGCGGCGTCGCCGGCATACAGGCCGCGCTGGACCTGGCCGATTCCGGCCACAAGGTCTACCTGGTGGAAAAGCAGCCTTCCATCGGCGGCATCATGGCCCAGTTGGACAAGACCTTCCCCACCATGGACTGCTCGATCTGCGTGCTCGGCCCCAAGATGATGGACGCCGGCAAGCACCCCAACATCGAGCTGATGGCCTATAGCGAGGTAGTTAAGGTCAGCGGTTATATCGGTAACTACAAGGTTACTGTAAATAAGAAGGCGCGCCACGTTGACGAGAAGGAATGCAACTCCTGCGGAGAATGCGCCGTGGTCTGTCCGGTGATCGTGCCGGACGAGTTCCAGCATGGTTTCGCCTCGCGCAAGGCGGCCTACATACCCTTCCCGCAGGCCGTCCCGGCCTCCCACATCATCGATATGAAGAACTGCCTGGGCAACAATCCCGTGCGCTGCAATAAATGCATGGACGTGTGCGCGAAGCACTGCATCGACCTGAACATGGAAGATAAGCTGGTAGAGATCAATGTCGGCGTCATCATAGTCTGCACCGGCATGGACGTCTACGACCCCAGGGTTCTGGACGAATACGGCTACACCCGCTTCCACAATGTAATCACCACCATGGAGTTCGAGCGGCTGATCTGCGGCGGCGGGCCCACACAGGGGAATTTGCTCCGCCCGACCGACCATAAGGTGCCTAAGCGCATCGGCTTCATCCAGTGCGTCGGCTCGCGCACCGTGAACCGCGGCAACCCCTACTGCTCCAACGTCTGTTGCATGAAGACGATCAAGGACAGCCTGCTGATCAAGGAGCATTACGCCGGCACCGAGATATATGTCTTCTACATGGATATCCGTGCCTACGGCAAGGGCTTCGAGGACCTTTACCGCCGCTCCAAGGAAGAGGGCGTGCATTATATCCGCGGCTTCCCCGGCGAGGTAATCGAGGACCCCGTTACCCGCAACATCAAGGTGCGCGTGGAGAACACTACGACCTGCCTGGTGGAAAATTATGAGCTGGATATGCTGGTGCTCTCGGTAGGGCTCCAGCCGGACAGCGAATTGAAAAAACTGAGCAACCTGTTGAACGTTTCGCTTACGTCCGACGGTTTCATGATGGAAGCTCACCCCAAGCTCAAACCGGTGGATGCACCAACGCCAGGTATCTTCTTCGCCGGTTCAGTGGAAGCACCCAAGGACATTAAGGACAGCGTCACGCAGGCCAGCGCCGCTGTGTCGCGCAGTTCGATCATACTCAATGCCGACGTCATCAAAGGCGACGGCGTCAAGGCCGTCATCGACAACAGCAAATGCACTTCCTGCGGCGTCTGCGCCAGGGTCTGCCCCTACAATGCGCTGGAAGTGGATATCAAGGCCAAGAGCGGGGCAAAGGTCATAGTGGCCGCCTGCGCCGGCTGCGGCGCCTGCTCGGCCGAATGCCGCTTCGATGCCATCACCATCCGGGGCTTCATGGACGACCAGATCATGTCGCAGATCGACTCAGCCCTGGCTGTCGACCCGCAGCATAAGATCGTCCCGGCCAATAACCGCTTCATCAGGGTGATGTGCAGCGCACGGGTGACCGAGAAATTCCTCTGGCATGCCTTCGAGATGGGAGCGCCGCTGGTGCTGCTCTCGGGCTGCCATATCGGCGACTGCCATTACATCACGGCCAACCACTCCACGCAGAAGAGGGCCGATAGGATGTGGGAAGCCATGGAGAAGCTGGGCATCCGCCCCGAGAGGCTGCAACTGGAATGGATCAGCGCAGCCGAAGGCCCGCGCTTCGTGGAGATCATGCAGGAGCTGGAGAAAATGCGCGGCAAGGTCACTAAAGAAGAGATCGAACACACGCAAAAAGCCCTGGCCGAGAGAGAAAAAGAGAAGGCGAAAGCCACTTAGATTTTATTCGAAGGTGAAAAGAATTGGCCAAAGACCATTTTAAATGCCTGCGCTGCAGCAATACCTACGAACTGGAAGCCGACCCCGACGGGAAGTTGAAGGAACGCATCTGCCCGAAGTGCAAGTCCAACAGCGTGCGTAAGCTGAAGGCACAGTAAAACAATGCCGCTGCCAATGATGACTTAGTCATAGTATTTCATTCTATCCATTGTATCGAGAGTGATCTACCAGTTGTAACACCCTTGCTCTAAACTTTTTCCACAATTGCACATACACCCATCCCACCACCGCCGCAGATAGTGATCAAACCGGTTTTGGCATTGCGCCGCTGCATTTCATGCGTGAGTGTGGTCATGATGCGGGCGCCGGTTGCCCCGAGAGGATGACCGAGCGACACGCACGAACCGTTGACGTTGATGCGGTCATGGTCTTTCTCCGTCAGGTTGAGCTCCTTCATATTAGCCAATACCTGTGCAGCAAAGGCCTCGTGTATCTCGATGAGGTCGATGTCTTTCAAGGACATTCTTGCCTTATTCAGTGCCATCTCGGTTGCCTTGCTGGCGGACTTCCATGCCATACGGGGATCGGCGCCGCTGTAGGCGAACGCTTTCAGGTAAGCGAGCGGCTTCAACTTGAGGCTACTGGCTTTCTCCTCCGGCATTAGCACAACCGCTGCCGCTCCGTCGTTTTCACCGGAAGAATTCGCCGCTGTGCAAACCCCACCCTGGACAGGCCGGAGCTTGGCTAACGATTCCATGCTGGTGTCCTTGCGCGGACGCTCATCTACATAGAACATGACCGGCTCGCCCTTCCCTTGGGGGACGGGTATAGGGACTATTTCATCTTGGAACTTGCCCGATTCGATGGCAGCGCAGGCGCGCTGGTTACTAATGAGTGCCCATTTGTCCACATCTTCCCTGGTTATGCCATGCTCTTTGGCGGCCGTTTCAGCCCAGGTCATCATAGACTGAAGTACGCCGAACCTTTCTGACGGCTGTGACATCACCCTGCCCCTCAATATCCTGTCGTGCAGGGGTATTGACCACGTGGACAGGCTGCCGTGGCCTTTGGGCATGTCCCCCGTTCCTCCCATGCCCCACCTGATCTCTCCTTTTAAATACATCTCAGTAGTGCTCATGCTTTCCACACCACCCGCCACCATGATGTCGAAGTTGCCTGTCTGGATCATCATGGCTGCAAATGTGATAGCATCCAACCCACCCGGGCAACGGCGATCATGAGTAAAACCGACGACCTCAACGGGCCACCCTGCTTTGAGCAGCGACATGCGGGCTATATTCACATATTCGCCGCTTTGGTAGTTCTGCGCAAGAATTACAGCATCTACCGACTGGGGTTCAAGTTGGGATCTCTTCACTACCTCGTTGAGAATGGGTGCCGCCAGGTCGTACGCAGGCACCGACTTTAAGGCGCCTCCGAAGTTGCCGATAGCCGAACGTGCCGCACTTGTGATAACGACTCTACTCATATATCCTCCATATGGTTGGATTATTATTTTATCGAGATTGTATTACGCAGCTACAGTGTCTTTTTACAGCACTCCTACGCAGATGTCTTCGAATGACTACTTCACACCTATTTCACGCGCGATCACGCGCAGTTGTATCTCCGATGTGCCCTCGGTAACAGTCCCCAACCGTGCATCCCTGAAGTAGCGTTGCGCTATGGAA
>JAPLHJ010000051.1 GCA_026389675.1 Chloroflexota bacterium
GCATAAAGGAGTTCGGCCTGTTTGAGGTCTTCCAGAGAGTGTCGCGCACGGGGGTGCCCGAGCGACATCCCATTACACAGTATCATGACAAAAGGATAAGCGGCTGGCGTGACAACTACGTGTACAGGCTGTCTTCAGGTGAAATCGTAGCCATCTACGAAGATGTCACCGCGCGCAAACAGGCGGAAGAAGCGCTGCGGGAGAGCGAAGCCAAATATCGCAGTCTTGTGGAAACGGCAGGGGCCGGCGTGGCCAGCGTGGACCTGCAGGGCAATTTGACCTTTGTAAACAATACATTTATTGAAATGATGGGCTATACTGGAGAAGAACTTGCGGGTAAACCCTTCCTCAACTTCATCCATCCTGATGACAGGAAGCAACTGCAGGATAAATTTTTAACTGGCCTGGAAAAACCAAAAGATAGGCCCGATCTGGAGTTCAGGGCTCTTCAAAAAAATGGAAACTACGTATGGTTATATTCCAGTCCCACCCCGGTGATTATCGAGGGTAACTTGACCGGGTTTACGGCAATTGCGACTGACATCACTGACCGCAAAAACACGGAGTCCCAACTGCTTGTTTCCCACGACCATCTAAAAAACCTTACGGCACGCCTGCAAATATCAAGGGAGGATGAGAGGAAAAACATAGCAGTCGAGATTCACGACGACCTGGGGCAGTCGCTGACAGCCCTGCAGATAGACCTGGCCTGGCTCATCAAGAGAATGCCACCTGACCAAGAGAAATTACTTGAAAAAGCGAAGTCCATGCTCAGGCTGGTCAAGGTTACCGACCAAAAAGTGCGAGAAATCGCCACCGATCTGAGGCCGCCGCTGCTGGATGACCTGGGATTTGTACCAGCGGCACAGTCTTATCTCCGTGAATTTGAGGAGAGGACCGGGATCAAATGCAAATTTTCCAATGAACCGGAGGAAATCATCCTGGACGCTAATGTCTCAATAGCCCTCTTCCGTGTTTTGCAGGGAGCGCTTACCAATACAGCGAAGCATAGCAGCGCCACGCGCGTAAAAATAAGCCTGGTAGAGCAAACCGACGGACTTTACATGGAAATCAGTGATAACGGCAGGGGGATCACGGAAAAAGAAATTGCCAGCAGGAAATCAATTGGTATAATAGGTATGCGGGAACGCATTGCCTTCTTTGGAGGCAGCCTGCAAATCGAGGGCAGGCACGGCAAAGGCACCACTGTGAAGGTGAAAATACCGGTTCAAGGGGAGATATTTGAATGATCCGTTTGTTGGTGGCTGACGATCACCCTATCATCCGCCAGGGGCTGAGGCAGATACTGGAAGACATACCTGATATAAGTGTAGCTGCCGAGGCGGGAAATGGTGATGAGGCTATGCAGAAAGCAGCGGCCGATGATTTCGACATGGTTATACTGGATATCTCCATGCCGGGCAAGAACTGGCTGGATGTGATACGTGAATCGAAAATTATCAAGCCCCGGCTCATTTTCCTGGTATTAAGCCGTCACGCCGATCTACAGTATGCGCTGACAGCTTTGAAAGCAGGCGCCTCCGGGTATTTGACCAAGAACAATGTAGCGAACGAACTGATCGGGGCCATACGCAAGATATATTCAGGCGGAAATTACATCAGCCCTGACCTTGCCGGAAAGATGGCACAAGATGCAGCGGCCCGAGTCAGCACCGATAAACTGCCCCACGAGTTGCTTTCACACAACGAATTCAAGGTGCTGTGCATGATTATCCAGGGCAAAGCCATAAAGCAGATCGCGGAAGAGTTATCACTGGGCCAATCAACGGTGAGCACCTATAAGTCACGCATCCTGCAAAAAATGAATATATCAAACGATGCCGACCTGATCCGCTATGGGCTGCAGCACGACCTGGTGGACTAAGCACTTAAAGCCGTAGGGGCGCACCTTAAGGTGCGCCCGCAAATGACAATCCATATTGCAAACAGGTCTAAAGACCCGTCCCTATATTGTGTAGTTATCTAACTACACAATTTTCGCTGAATCACTACAACAAAGTCATACTTTCAGCGACAGCTTTGCCCACCCTTATACCCTACAGTTATATATGGGGTATTGTTTCATTTCCGGGAGGTAGTAAAAACCTATGAAAGTATTAATTGCGGACGGATCCTCTTTGATCCGTAACCGTCTGGTTGATTCACTCAACGGCGATAAGGATATCGAAATCATCGGCCAGGCAAAGAATGCCATCGAGACCATTGCGGAGGTATGGAAATTAAACCCTGACGCAGTGGTCATGGATATCCAGATGCCGGCGGGCAGCGGTACAGAAGTGCTGCAGAGCATTAAAAAGCATAAACCATCCACCTGCGTGATCATACTCACAAGCTCCGACGACCCTGTTTACCGGGAAAAATGTCTGGCGCTGGGGGCCCATTCATTCCTGGACAAGGCAACGGAATTTTACAGGGTAGCTGAGATTTTGAAGGGGTTATGATGGAGGATTATTAAAATGATGAAAGTACGGAGGTTACTTGGCCTGGCACTGGCAGGAATGCTGATTGTAGCCTTTTCGTTGACGGCCTGTGCCCCATCGCAACCTGCGCAGCAGTTCACGTTACGTATCGGTATCCTGGGAACACAGGATAGCCTGCCTTACCTTATCATGCGTGAACAAGGAATTGATAAAAAGTTCGGCCTTCAATTTATTGAGACGATATATCCCAGCGGCGC
>JAPLHJ010000149.1 GCA_026389675.1 Chloroflexota bacterium
CAACAACGGCGGCGATGCACTGGTAGCTGCGCGCTGTCTGCATGAATGGGGTGCAAATGTAATCGTATTCTTGATGAGCGTCCGCACAGGTGAAGACAAAAACCTGTCACGCATTGAAGAACTCGACATCCCTGTTTTTCAGCTTGTAAAAGACGCAAAACTCGCGAAGCTGAAAAAACTGGTTTCCGCAAGCGCCGTGGTCATTGACGGCATCCTCGGCACGGGCAAGGCCCGCCCCCTCGAAGGCAGCTTCAAAGAGATCCTCAACCTGCTCAATGCTGAGAAAAAACGGCGGCCTGCGCTGGTGGTGGCGGCAATTGACATCCCTACCGGCTTGAACGCCGATACGGGAGCGGTTGACCCGGGCTGCCTGCAGGCTGACCTGACCATAACACTGGGACTGCCCAAGCCCGGGCTCTACAACTTCCCGGGGGCGGAGAAAGCCGGTAAACTGGTTATCGCGGATATAGGCATCCCCGCTGAATTAAGCAATGGCATTCAAACGGAGCTGATGACCGCGGGTTGGGCCGGCACAGTCCTGCCCGCACGCCCGGCCAGCGCTAATAAAGGAACCTTCGGCAGGGTGCTGGCCGTGGTGGGTTCGGAGAACTATATAGGCGCTGCCTACTTGGCCTGCATGGGCGCCGCGCGGGTGGGAGCGGGCGTAGTAACCCTTTCCACCGCCAGAAGCCTGCAGCCTATATTAGCTGCCAAGCTCACCGAGATCACCTATGCGCCGCTCCCGGAAACCGCAAAGGGCACACTGTCGCAAAAGGCGGCATCCGCTATACTCAGCATCCTGCCATATTACCGCGTCCTGCTGATGGGCTGCGGCCTGGGGCAGCATCCCCACACCAAAAACTTCGTCCGCGGCGTACTGACCGGCCTGCCGGAGAGGCATCCCATAATGGTATTAGATGCGGACGCGCTCAACATCCTGTCGGGAATAGACGGATGGTGGGAACAGCTTCCTGCCGATACTATCATCACTCCCCATGCCGGCGAGATGTCCAGGCTGCTGAAAATATCCATTGACGAGGTACAGGGCAACCGGCTGGAGGTATGCCGCAAAGCCGCTTCCGTCTGGAACAAGATAGTAGTACTTAAGGGCGCCTTCAGCATAATCGCCGAACCGTCGGGCCGGGCAAGGGTGAGCGATGCCGCCAACGCCGGGTTGGCCACAGCGGGGACCGGCGACGTGCTGGCCGGTGCGATTGCCGGGTTGGCGGGACAGGGCATTCCTCCTTTCGACGCCGCCTCGCTGGGGGTTTACCTGCACACCGCTGCCGCTGAAATCGTGAGGGATGAGCTTGGTGATACCGGTATGCTGGCCAGCGACCTGCTGACCGTGTTGCCAAAGGTGATCAAAAAGCTAAAGTCGTAGAGACGGGGCTTCAGCCCCGTCTGTCAGGCAGACAGGTAAATATCCATGAGGCGGGCGGACCTGAAGCCCCTACGTCAATGACGCTTTTATTTGCATCTTCATTTATGTCATAATGAGATGCTGTGCTGTTAGCGATTGATATAGGCAACACTAATGTTACGTTCGGTATTTTCGATGGTGAGACGATCAAGGCTACCTGGCGGGTATCAACCGCTATCCACCGCACGCCCGATGAATACGCCAACCTCATGTTCTCGCTGATGGAACGGCAGGGCATCTCGGCCGCAAAGCTAAAGGATGTCGTCACCTGCAGTGTGGTGCCGCCCTTGCTGATCATATTCGAAGAGGTCTGCAAGCGTTTCCTTAAGAAAGCGCCGCTGATAGTGGAGGCGGGCATAAAGACCGGTGTACGCATCGATATGGATAACCCGCGGGAGGTAGGCCCGGACCGCATCGTCAACGCCGTCGCCGCCCATCAGCTTTACGGCGGGCCCATCATCGTTATTGACCTGGGCACAGCAACCACATTTGATGTCGTCTCCAAGGACGGCAGGTATATCGGTGGCGCTATCGCCCCGGGTATCGCCATAGCTACGGAGGCGCTATTCACCCGCACCGCCGTACTGCCCAGGATCGAACTGGCGCTGCCCAAGAAGGCCATCGGCAGAAATACCGTGGCGGCCATGCAATCCGGCATCGTCTTCGGCTATATCGGGCTGATAGAAGGGCTCGTTTCCCGTATACAGGCCGAGCTGGATGAGAAGGCCAAGGTCGTGGCGACCGGGGGCTTCGCCGCCCTAACCACCCGGGCAACCAAGACTATTGATATAGTTAATTCGGATTTAACTTTGATCGGGCTGCGCCTGATCTATAACATGAATAGAGGCTAAACCGTAGGGGCGTTGCTTTAGCTGCGACCGAAGAGAACAAAACATGGCTATGAAAAATAAGACCATCGTCCTCGGTGTTACGGGCAGCATTGCCGCCTATAAGGCTGCAGAGCTGGCCAGCCGCTTTACTAAAGACGGCTTCCGTGTCGATGTCATCATGACTGAATCGTCGCAGAAATTCATCGCACCCCTGACTTTCCGCAATATCACGGGCCGGCCGGTGGTTACTACTATGTGGGACATAGCCTCGGAGTTCAGCGTTGAGCACGTGGCGCTGGCCGAGGCTGCCGATGTTGTTTTAATGGCGCCGGCCACGGCCAATACCATCGCCAAGATAGCCTGCGGGATGGCGGATGATATGCTCACCTGCACGGTACTGGCTACCAAAGCGCCGGTAGTCATCGCGCCGGCCATGAACAATAACATGTGGGCCAACACCATTACGCAGGAGAATGTCGCGAAATTAAAAAAGCGCGGGTTTACCTTTGTCGGCCCGGCCTATGGAAGATTGGCCTCGGGCAAGCTGGGACAGGGGCGCCTGACCGGGCTGGATGAGATTTACGGCATCACCCTGCAAGCGCTGGGCAGGAAGGGCGATCTGGCAGGTAAAAACATTGTGGTTACGGCCGGTGGAACGCAGGAGCCGGTGGACCCCGTGCGCTGCCTGACCAACCGCTCTACCGGCAAGATGGGCTACGCTGTTGCCGAGGCCGCGCGCAACCGCGGCGCTGAGGTCACTTTGATCAGCGCGCCCACCGCCCTGGCCAAACCACCCGGCATCAAAGTTATGGATGTCAATACGGCCGAGGAAATGCTCAAAGCCGTGCAATCGGCGGTTAAAGGGGCCGACGCGCTCATCATGGCCGCAGCGGTGGCAGACTTCCGCCCCCTTAAGAAAGCGGACAAGAAGATAAAACGGGCTGACCTGTCCGATCTCACGCTGGAACTTGAGAAAACACCTGACATACTGGCCCAGGTCAAGGGCGATTTCATACGCATCGGATTCGCCGCCGAGAGCCACGACGTAATCGCCAACGCAAGGGATAAAGTGAAGAGAAAAGGCCTCGACATGATCGTGGCCAACGACATCACCGAGAAAGACTGCGGCTTCGGCACCGAAACCAACCGCGTCACCATCATAGATAGCAAAGGCAAGGCCGAGGAATTGCCCCTCCTGCACAAGGGCGAGGTGGCGGACAGGATATTAGATAGATTAATTACCGCAATGAGATAAGGATATTAACATGATACGTGAATTCACCGGGATAATTGAAAAACATGGCAAATGGTATGTCGGCTACGTTGAGGAACTGCATGGTGCCAATACCCAGGCCCACACATTGAAAGAAGTAAGGAAAAACCTAATAGAGGCTATTGAGCTGATACTGGAAGCTAACAAAGAACTAGCCGCGATCAAGTAGAATACTATTAAATGCCAGACGACGAAAGAATCTCCCTATTCAAGAGAAAGTCCTTAACCAACTGAATACTCAAGCTGCCTAAATCCGACGATGCTATTTAATGAAACACGGGGTAAAACATGATTGAAATTCCTAAAGCCTATGAATCCAAGCAAGTCGAAGAAAGAATCTATAAATCCTGGATGGAGGGCGGCTACTTCAAGCCGAAGATCGACCCCAAGAAGAAGCCCTTCACCATCATCATGCCGCCACCCAACGTGACCGGCGAACTGCACGTCGGCCATGCGCTGACAGCGACTCTTGAAGATATTATGACGCGCTGGCACAGGATGCTGGGTGACCCCTCTCTCTGGCTGCCGGGAGTTGACCACGCAGGCATTGCCACACAGGTCGTGGTTGAAAAGGAACTGGCCAAAGAGGGTCTCGACCGCCACCAGATAGGCAGGAAAAAGTTCGAGGAACGTACCTGGGCCTGGGCCAATAAGTCTCGCAGCGCCATCACGCACCAGCACGAGCGCTTAGGCGCCTCCTGCGACTGGTCACGCGAGCGTTTTACGCTCGACGACGGACCGGTCAAAGCAGTCAAGACGGCCTTCGTCCGCCTCTATGACAAGGGGCTGATCTACCGCGGCGAGCGCATCATCAACTGGTGCCCCAGGTGCAGGACGGCGCTCTCAGACCTCGAGGTGCAGAGCAAGGATCTCACCGGCAACATGTGGCATATGAAATATCCCTACGCTGACGGCAGCGGCTACATAACCGTGGCCACCACCCGCCCGGAAACATACCTGGGAGATGCGGCGGTAGCCGTGAACCCCGAGGACGAGCGCTATAGCGTCCTGATCGGCAAGAAGGTTATCCTGCCGGTTATCAACAGGGAAATCCCCATCATAGCCGACGGGGCCATCGACAGGGCCTTCGGCACGGGCATGGTCAAGGTCACACCGGCCCACGACCCGGTGGACTTCGAGATATCCGAACGGCATAGCCTGCCGGTCATTCACATCCTCAACCCGGACGCCACTATGAACGGCAACGCCGGCCCCTATGAAGGCCTGGACAGGTTCGAAGCTCGCAAGAAGATAGTGGATGATTTCGAGAAGGCCGGGCTGATGGAGAAGATCGAGCCATACTCGCATGCCATACCCCACTGCTTCCGCTGCTCGACCGTCATAGAGCCCGAGGTCAGCAAGCAGTGGTTCGTTAAAATCGCGCCTCTGGCCGCGCCTGCAATGGAGGCGGCCAGGGACGGGCGCATTCAGATAATCCCCGAGCGTTTCACTAAAATTTACCTGAGCTGGATGGAGAATATCCGCGACTGGTGCATCAGCCGCCAGCTCTGGTGGGGCCACCGCATACCGGTCTGGTACTGCGGGAAATGCGGAGAAATGACCGCGTCTATCGATACCCCCACTAAATGCGGCAAATGCGGCAGCAGCGAACTTGAGCAGGACCCCGACGTGCTTGATACCTGGTTCAGCTCCGGCCTCTGGCCGCATTCCACGCTGGGCTGGCCCGACCAGACGGAAGACCTCAAGTATTTCTACCCGACCTCGGTCATGGAGACCGGCTACGACATCATCTTTTTCTGGGTGGCCCGCATGATTATGATGGGCATCGAGGACGCCGGCGACGTGCCCTTCCGCACGGTTTACCTGCACGGACTGATACGCGACGAGAAGGGCGAGAAGATGAGCAAGATGAAGGGCAACGTGCTCAACCCCCTGACCGCCATCGACCAGTTCGGCTGCGATGCCCTGCGCTTCGCACTCACCACCGGCACGGCGCCCGGCAACGACCTGAATATGGGCCAGCACCGCCTGGAGGCGGGACGCAATTTCGCCAACAAGCTGTGGAACGCGGGGCGGTTCGTGCTGACGTCGCTTGAGAAAGAGTCCGTGACAAAGAAGGCCTTCACGGACTGTGGCCAGAAAAAGCTGAAGGAGACCGAGGACCGCTGGATAATCTCCAGGCTCAACCGCCTGGTCAGGGAAGTCGACACCATGATGAAAGGCTTCCAGTTCGGCGAGGCTGAAAAGGAGATACACGACTTCCTGTGGGGAGAATTCTGCGACTGGTATATCGAGATATGCAAGCAAAGGCTGGGCAAGTCCAACACACCGATGCCCGTGCTGGCCTTCGTCCTGGAAACGTCCCTGCGCCTGCTGCACCCTTTCATGCCCTTTATCACTGAGGAGCTCTGGCAGAACCTCGGGGAGCGCCTGCCCCAGGACACGCTCAAAGCCCCCGCCTTGATAATCGCCCCGTACCCCGTGGCCAACGAGAAGCTGCTCGACCCTGAGTCAGGGCAGGTCATGGAAACGGTGATGGAGATCGTGCGAACTATCCGCAACGCCCGCGCCGAATACAAGGTGGAGATGGGCAAGTGGGTGGAATCAAGCGTTTATGCCGGCAGCCTTCTGTCCGATATAAAGGCCAAGGCTGCCATTATCGAGACACTGGCCAAAACCAGGCCGTTGAGCATCCTGCCGCGCGGGCAGCGCCCGGCCAACGCCGAAAAGGCCATGGTCTACGTGCTGAAGGATGCAGACGTGGTCATACCACTGGCCGGCATGGTTGACGCTGAAGCTGAGAAGGCGCGCCTGACTAAGGAGATGGAGATTTTAGAGCGTGAGATAATCCGCCTCAGCGGGCGCCTGGCCGACAGCCAGTTCACCTCCAAAGCACCGCCCGCGGTAATCGATAAGGAAAAGAGCCGCCTGAAAGAATACGAAGACAAGGTTGCGCGCATGAAAGCCGAGCTCAAGCAGCTCGCTTAAACGCTGCGGCCGGTCATCTTGCGGTACATCAGCGCCAGGGCTTTCTTG
>JAPLHJ010000249.1 GCA_026389675.1 Chloroflexota bacterium
GGCCACTTCCGGTAAATACGAGATACCGTCGGTGATACGATTGGTCTATTTAATACGCAGGCGTGCCCATCCCAGGAAAATGACCAAGCTGGAGATTTTTAACCGGGACAAATACACCTGCCAGTATTGCGGAAAAGAGTGCAAAGAGCTTACCCTGGATCATGTCATGCCGCGGCGCAACAATGGCCAGCACACGTGGGAAAATATCGTCGCTGCCTGTATCCCGTGTAACCGGCGGAAGGCCGGGCGGACGCCTTCTGAAGCCGGGATGCCCCTGTTACGTCAACCCCGTGCCCCGGGAAACGTGGGGTTCTATATACCTTTCCAGTATTTGAAGCTCCGTGCCGAGTGGGAGAAATATCTTCCACATACGAAATAGAAGTTTTTGCTATTGGGGCTTTCTGGTATTTACGATAACCGCGTCACGGGTAGGGACCTCTATGGTAACGCCGGTTTCCAGTTCGGCCATTACCGTATCTTTGATAACGTTCCTCCCGACTATCCTGGCCTTGCCCATCCTGGTGATTATCTCCTGGCCTATATCGGGCAATTTGCCTTTCATTTCGTGATATTGATCATATTCATAGCCCAGGCAGCACAGCAACCGTCCGCAAAGGCCGGATGTTTTCATCGGGTTAAGCGCGATGTCCTGTTCCTTGGCCATTTTAATAGAGACGGGCATGAATTCGCTGAGAAAAGCAACGCAGCAAAGCTGACAGCCGCATTTGCCCACGCCTCCTATCAGCTTGGCTTCATCCCTCGCCCCGACCTGGCGCAGTTCCACATGCGTCCTCAATTCGTGGCTGAGTTTACGCACAAGTTCGCGGAAGTCGACGCGCTTTTCAGAGTAAAAGAATACGATGAGATGGGACCCGTCCAGGTTATACTGGGCGTAAATGACTTTCATCGGTAAATCCAGGCTGTCTTTGAGCTCTTTACTTTTAAGGAGGGCTTTCTTGGCGCGTTCCCTCTGGTGTTGGGCCTGGGCTATATCCTCTGGGGTGGCAAGCCGTATCACCGGTTTAAAAGGTTCAGCGTTTTCCGCAGGTGTTACCTCCCTGGCGGCAGCTACGACCTTTCCCATTTCAATGCCGCGGTTGGTTTCAACTATTACCTGGTCATTAAGCTTCAGGTCGAAGCCGGCAACGTCGAAGCTGTAAATCTTGCCGGCCTGCATGAAACGGACCCCGATGATAATAGCCATTATCTATCCGTAGCGGCGGAGTTAAGTGCGTAGTCCGCCCGCCGCTCCTTTCTTGGCATATCCAGCATAAGTACCTCGAATAATAGATGCAGATTTGCGTTGAATGATATATAAACAAGCATTTTGTTCAGGCTATCAATAAAATCCTTTATTTCCAGTACGGTCAACATATTTGCCCATGTCCTGACGTCATTGAGCTTGTCCAAGTGGGTGACAGCATCGTCACAATTATATTTCAGCAGCATCACATCGCGGCACCATGAAAGCCAGAGCTTGATGGTTTGCTCTGCGCCACCTCTGTCGGATGGAAGTTGCGCAATATAGGATAACCTGTCGTCCCAATTTTTTGTCAGCAGTGAACTGAATTCAGATAACCGCTGCTCGCGGCTTTGCAGGTATCCTGCATCGTTTACGGCGGTCAATGCCCAACCCAGGCATCCGCCTGAGAGCCTGGCCAGCAGTTTTACTGTTACCTGGTCCAACCCTTCTACCTGCGACAGCCGTTTTTCTATTTCCCCCGTGGGAACCGGTTTCAACTCAAACCGCTGACATCTTGAAACTATGGTCTGCAGCAAAGCCTTTTCCTCTGATGTCAGCAGCAGGATAACGATATGTTGCGGAGGCTCCTCTAAAGTTTTTAGCAGGCAATTTGACGCTTCATTTGACATCAGCTCTGCATTGTCGATGATAAATACCTTATATCTGCCTTCATAGGGAGGCAGGCTTGCACCCCTCTGCAACATCTCCTTTATAGTATCAATGCCGATCTCAGTAGCCCTCTTCCTGTCTTTAGCGTCCCTGCCGCTATTTTTATCGATAACAATTACATCCGGGTGTTTGCCCTCCTCTATGCGCTGGCATACCCTGCATAGCTTGCAGGGCGGGTTTGCTTGCTCACAGTTCAGCGCGCTGGCCAATTCAAGTGCCAGCGTCATCTTGCCGATATGCTCCGGTCCGACGAAGAGGTAGGCGTGTGCCAAGGTGCCATGCGCCATGGCATCCCTTAGATAGTTAATTAGCTGTTCTTGTCCCGCCGTTTGCCACATGTAATTTTTATTGACAATACCTTTTAATCTAAGACGTATTATACAACATATGAAGTAAGGCTCGTCCCCGTATCCATACCGGGGCGGGTTACCCGCATAAATAGCCTGTATTTGACAAGGATGAGAATTATTGCTATATTATAAATTTGCTATTATGTCATTCCGACCTATGACTCTGATATCTGGTTTCACTGCATAGATTTTTTCCGATATGTCATTCTATTATTAATTTGGCCAGCCAATTCGTAACCGATCTGAAATTAACTGGACAGGAGAAAATATGTCTATTTCTATAACCATGGAAAATAATAACTTGCCTGTGGTTAAAAGTAAAAACTACGCACGCCTGCCCCAGGTGCTGGAGATACCCAACCTGATCCAGGTGCAACTCGATTCTTTCAGGTGGTTTATGGAGGAGGGGGTCAGGGACCTGTTGCAGGAGGTTTCCCCCATCAAGGACTTTACCGGGCAAAAGATGGAACTGTCGTTCGCCGGGTACGAGTTCCGTCCTCCCGCAGACGATGTTGCCCAGTGCCGCCAGAGGGACAGGAGCTATCAGTCCAACCTGTACGTCCGTGCCAGCCTGCTGATAAAAGAGACCGGTGAAATTAAGGAGCAGGAAGTATTTTTAGGTGAGATCCCGTTGATGACCGAAAATGGCACATTTATCATCAGCGGCGCAGAAAGGGTGGTGGTCAACCAATTGATCCGTTCACCGGGTGTGTATTTTACGCTGACCACCGAAGACAGCGGACGCAGGTTATGCAATGCCAAGCTGATACCTGAACACGGCGCATGGCTCGAGTTTGAAACATCCAATAAGGGTGTAATCTGGGCCAAGATTGACGGCAGGCGCAAGATCGCTGTGACCACGCTTTTACGCGCTATCAGCGCTGAAGGGGAACCGGAAGACGCCCTGCAATGCAATTCCGATGATGATTTAACCGCCCTTTTCCAGGCTGATGATAATAATAGTGAGCATCAATATATTCGGTCAACCCTGGAAAAGGAACCTGAAACCATCAGGACCAAAAAAGAATCGCTGATCGATATTTATAAGAAGTTAAGGCCGGGCGAACCGCCTAACGAGGAAAGCGCTAAAGGCCTGATCATCAACATGTTTTTTAACCCCAGGCGTTACGATCTTGGCAGGATAGGCCGCTTCAAGCTGAACAAGCGGCTTGAGTACGAGGAGCAGGGATACCACGTAACCTCGCGCGCGCTGAAACCGCGCGATCTTGTTGAAATCATCCGCAAGATTATCCAGATCAACAATGAAGCAGTATTGCCTGATGATATCGACCACCTCGGCAACCGCAGGGTTAGGACAACCGGACATCTTATTCAGAATCAGTTCAGGGTAGGATTGATCCGGCTGGAGCGGACGATCAAAGAGCGGATGAGCTTTCAGAAC
>JAPLHJ010000282.1 GCA_026389675.1 Chloroflexota bacterium
ACCTCTCCACTGCCGCGACCCGGGCTGGCCCCGAGTCCCCTGATTAATTCCTTGCTCTCTTCCTCTGGTTTTTCCGATTCAACTTTCACAGAACTAATTGGGGTGGTTATCGGCCTGGACTGAAGCATGAAGACTGTGTTACCTTCAATTGCCCATTCAGTATCCTGCGGGCTACCATAATGCTGCTCAATTTTCATTCCCAGACCGGCGATTTGCAGAATTTCCTTGTCTTTAAGCACCTGCTCGCTCGCTTCCTTCTCCGAGAGGTCAATATTCTTATTGTTGCCTTTTTCATCGCGGATTATCTTGAAATTCTTATGTGAAATCCTGGTGTCCCTGACCTTCATATTAGACTTATCAATCTCATAATAATCGGGCGCTACCAATCCCCCGACTACCACCTCGCCGAGCCCAAACGCCCCCTCAATTACCAGGCTGTTAAGATTGTTGTTTCTGGGGTTAGCTGTGAACATAACGCCAGCCTTGTCTGAATTAACCATTTTCTGCACAACCACAGCTATAACTGGCTCGTCATAGAATTCTTTTTTGGCGCGATAAGATATTACCCTTGCACCATATAGAGAAGCCCAGCATTCTTTCACTTTCCGGATCAGGTCTTCCCTGCCATGGACATTCAAAAATGTTGCATTCATACCTGCAAAGGAAGCCTGTTCAGAATCTTCCATAGTGGCCGATGACCTGACCGCTACAAACGGAGCTTTGACCGAGTCTTTACTGGCCATTTCATCATACGCCTTTAAGATTTCACTCTTGATAGTGGCGGGCATCTCCGAACCGATGATTAAATCCTGTACATCCTTGGCCTTGGCCTGCAGAGCGGAAGTGTCATCAACATCGATGCCTTCGATAGCATGCACGATTTTCTGAGAAAGCCCGCTCTCGGTGATAAAAAGCAGGTAGGCCTGGGCGGTTATTACATATCCCGGCGGAACCGGCAGGCCGGCTTTAACGAGTTCACCGAGGTTGGCACCCTTGCCGCCGGCCTTACTCACATCTGCTTTGCCGATATCCTTGAACCATTTCACTATTTCCATGGATTGACCTCCTCTGATATTCCAATAACGTGTAATTCTTGTCTTCTTCAATCGGGCCGAAAGCTCAAGGTGATGTCATGCAACGCCAGGCCATTTAAATGGACAGCACCGGTATATATCTCAGATAGCGCTCATCGATACTTTTTTTCTTTTCCCACGTGTCTTTAAACGGCGTGTAAACAACTTCTCCATTTATCTGCCCGGCCGCAGTCCCCTCCTTGCCATCGAGCAACCCCTCTACAGCGGCAATCCCCAGGACACTGGCCAGTATACGGTCCGTCGCGGTAGGCGAACCTCCCCTCTGTACATGACCAAGCGTGCAGAGCCGGCTTTCAACCTTCAACCGCATCTCTACATACTTGGCTATATTAATGGTATCCTCAAGCTGGTTGCCCTCGGCTACCACGATGATGCTGCTCCTCTTCCCGCGTTTGAAGCTCTCCGTCAGGTTTCGGCAGAGATCCTCGATATCAATCTTTATTTCCGGGATGATGATCTGCTCGGCGCCGCCGGCCAAACCGACCGTTAGGGCTATAAAACCCGACTTCCTGCCCATCACTTCGACAAAGAAAATTCTTTCAAACGCGCTGGCTGTATCCCTGATCCTGTCAATGGCATCCAGCGCCGTATTTACCGCCGTATTAAATCCAATAGTGTAATCGGAGCCCCAGATATCATTATCGATCGTTCCCGGAACACCGATAAAGGCTATATCGCTCTCCTCGGTTAGCGCCTGCGCTCCTCGGAAAGAGCCATCACCCCCGATGATGATACAGCCATCAATATGCTCAGCCTTTAATGCGTCAATGGCCTTATGCCTGCCCTCAACTGTGAACATTTCGTTGCAGCGGGAGGTTTCCAGGATCGTGCCGCCTTTTTGAATGATATTAGCCACAGAACGACGGTCGAATTGCTCGAATTCACCGTTGATCAGCCCTGAAAACCCGCGCAGGATGCCGGTCACCTCAAGACCCCTGTAGACGGCGCACCTGACGATGGCCCGTATCGCGGCATTCATACCTGGAGCATCACCGCCACTGGTCAATACACCGATTTTGGTAAAATCTTTTTTCATTTTCTGCCTATAAATTATCAAATTTACCGTCTAAACACAATACAGTCTATTTACCTTACCCTGCCGCCATATGCATTCAGGCTCATTTATTTTGAGATATATACTCGAGTGCTTTTATGTAAAATTGATCGTTGTATTGCTTGGCCATCCGCGATGTATTGAAGAATGGTGAATTGGAGTGGATGCTTTCCTTCATCATCTTCACCCAACCATGCGGCGTGCCGTTAATATCCCTGTCGTAATAAAGAGGTATCACATGATCTTCCAGCAGTCCGTAAATGGCATTGGCCGTGCGGTTATCGTAGTCCGCGGCATCTTCCGAATCCTTCTCATCCACAGCCCAACCGTTGAGCCCGTTATAGCCCTCAAACCACCATCCCTCCAGTACACTGAGGTTTATCACACCGTTGACGGAAGCTTTTTGCCCGCTGGTTCCGCTGGCTTCCAGCAATACGCGGGGTGTATTCAGCCAGACATCCACCCCGCTTACCAGGTCGCGTGCCATATGCAGGTCATAATCCTCTACAAAGGCTATCCTTCCGCCATATTCCGGGTCCCTGGCATAGTTGTAAACCTGCTGTATTAGCCGCTTACCGTCCTCGTCGTTAGGATGCGCTTTGCCGGCGAAGATAATCTGAACCGGCCGCAGGACATCGCTCAATATCTTTTTTAACCGGTTCGTATCCTTGAAAAGCACTGAGGCCCGCTTGTAACCCGTGAAACGTCTGGAGAAGCCGATGGTTAACGCTTCCGTATCCAGCAGGGCGCCCATGGCCAGAGGTTGAGCAGCATCCACCCTATCCTGCGACCACCGCTGGCGCGCACGGTCAAGAACGGCGCTGATAAGTTTTAGCTTGAGCCACCGGTGCATGGCCCAGAGTAGTTCATCGGGTATATTGTGAAGGTTGTCCCACAACCCGGGACTATCCTGGCGCGCTTTCCAATCTTCTCCCAAGAACCTCTGGAAGAGCGTCTGGAACTGCGGCGCCGCCCAGGTCGGCAGGTGCACGCCATTAGTTATCGAAGTGATGGGCACGGCTTCCTCAGGAACGTCCGGCCATAGCTTTTGCCACATCTTCCTGCAGACCCGGC
>JAPLHJ010000113.1 GCA_026389675.1 Chloroflexota bacterium
AGGGCTTTGACTTTTCCCTCGCAACCTTTCCTGGCGATGACGATCATGCGTTCCTGCGATTCAGAGAGCATGACCTCGTAGGGAGTCATGTCTTTCTCGCGGCGCGGGACCTTCTGTACCTCGATATCCATGCCGGATTTGCCCTTGTCGGCGGCTTCTACCGTGGCGCTGGTCAGGCCTGCGGCGCCGCAGTCCTGCATGCCCACTATCCAGTCCGTTTTAGCCAGTTCGAGGCAGGCCTCAATGAGCAGCTTCTCCATGAAGGGGTTGCCCACCTGCACGGCCGAGCGCAGTTCGCGCTCCTCCTCGAAGGTGCGCGAGGCCAGGCCGGAGGCGCCGTGCATGCCGTCGCGCCCGGTGTCGGCCCCGACCAGCATGACTAAGTTGCCCTCGCCGTAGGCGCAGGCTTTGACCAGTCCACCTGTCTTGCCGATGCCCAAGCAGAAGGCGTTGACCAGCGGGTTGCCGCTGTAACAATCGTCGAAATAGATCTCGCCGCCCACATCGGCAATGCCTAAGCAGTTGCCGTAGCCGGCGATGCCGCCCACCACGCCGCTCATCAGGTAGCGGTTGTGCGGGTCTGAAAGCGGGCCGAAACGCAGGGAATTCATTAACGCAATGGGGCGCAATCCCATGGTGAAGATATCGCGGACTATGCCGCCCACTCCGGTGGCCGCGCCCTGGTAGGGTTCGATGTATGACGGGTGGTTATGCGACTCCATCTTGAAGCCGATGACCTGGCCGTCGCCGATATCGATGACGCCGGCGTTCTCCTCGCCCGCCTTGACCAGGACGTGCTTTCCCATACCTGGGAACATCTTTAACAGCGCCCTGGAATGCTTGTAGCCGCAGTGCTCGCTCCACAGCGAGCCGAAGAGACCCAGCTCGACATAGGTCGGCTCGCGTCCCAGCAGCTTCACAATGAGGTTGTACTCTTTGCGGCTGAGGGCGATCTCCTCCAACTGCTCTTTAGATGCTGGCAATGATAGACTCCCAGATGATATTACCGTCGCTGCTGCCTAATATGTCCTCGCAGGAGCGCTCGGGGTGGGGCATCATGCCCAGCACGTTGCCCTGCTTATTGATGATGCCGGCGATGTTGTTGAGCGCACCGTTGGGGTTGGCCTCTTTGGTAACCTCACCGGACGGTGTCCCATAGCGGAAGGCCACGCGACCCGTGTCTTCCAGTTCCTTTATAACGCTGTCGTCGGCGTAGTAGCGCCCCTCGTAGTGTGAGATGGGTATCTTGAGCACCTGCCCCTTCTTGCATTTAGCGGTGAAAGGGGTGGTATTATTTTCAGTTTTCAGATAGGTCCACTGGCAGCGGTACTGCAGGTGGTCGTTCTGGCGCAGCACTCCCGGCAGCAGGTGCGCCTCGCAAAGCACCTGGAAGCCGTTGCAGATGCCGATGACCGGCCTGCCCTTGTGGGAGAAATCGGCTACCGAGTCCATGACCGGTGAAAAGCGGGCGATGGCGCCCGTGCGCAGGTAGTCGCCGTACGAGAAGCCGCCCGGCAGTACGATGCAGTCGCAGCCGGAGAGGTCGGTCTCCTTGTGCCAGATGTAGATGGCGTCCTGGCCGCAGATGTTGTGGATGGAATAATAGCAGTCGCGGTCGCTCCATGTGCCGGGGAAGACCACAATGCCGAATTTCATATTAATCTCTTTATCGGGCGGGTTTGAAAACCCGCCCCTACGGATCGATAAACGAAAATCCGCCCCTTCGGATCGATGTTCGAAAACCCGCCCCTACCTCTCGCCAAACGTAAGGGCGTACCTTCAGGTGCGCCCGCAACATCTCAATTATATTATAATTTGCCGAGCAGGTCTGTGACGATGGAATTGACCTCGTTGCCGTCCGCCTTGCCCTTGACCTGCGGCATGAGCTTCTGCATGACCTTGCCCTTGTCACCCGGGCCTTTGGGTCCCACTTCGGCTATCACCTTCTCTACGATGGCGGTGATCTCGTCCCTGCTCATCTGGGCGGGCATGTATTCCTGTAAAATAGCCATTTCGGCTTTCTCCTTGGCGGAGAGGTCCGGGCGGTTGCCCTTGTCGTAGGCCTCGATGCTCTCTTTGCGCTGCTTTATCTCTTTGCCGATGACCTCGATGATACCTCCGTCGTCCAGCTTTTTCTGCTTGGCTATCTCGGCGTAGTTGATCGATGACAACAGCGTGCGCAGCACCAGGAGATGTAGTTCTTCCTTAGCCCGCATGGCGGCTTTAAGGTCGGTATTGATTTTATCTAATAGCGGCATGGCGGTCAGGCTGTTTTATTGCTTTTGCGGCGCTTGGTTGCCTCTTTGCGCTTGCGCTTGATGCTGGGTTTCTCGAAGAAGCCCCTGCGGCGTACCTCGCTGATAATTCCTTCCTGTTGAACTTTCCGGGTGAAACGCCTCAATAGGCTTTCGAAACTTTCCCCTTCTCCTAATCTGACTTCGGGCACAAGCAATCAACTCCTTTTTTATTTTTGGCCGCCTTGATGAAACACACTAAGGCAACTGACAAGTGGAAATTCTAAACTCTTTGGCCTATCGTGTCAACAATGCTCTCAGGTCATGGCACGGTATAATGGCCTGTCGTTGAAATGACAGGCGGGCAGGGGCAAAAATCGTAGGGGCGGGTTTTTAAACCCGCCCGAAAAGCGGGCGCACCTGAAGGTACGCCCCTACGTTTGTGATAACAGACTACCTGCCCTTGAATTTGGGCGCCCGCTTCTCTAAAAAGCCCATTACGCCCTCGCGGACGTCCTCCGATTCGCGGCAGACCTGCTGCATGAAGTCCTCCACCGCCATCTGTGTGATCACCGAATCGGACTTGAGCGAGGTATAGGCCATGCGCTTGATCATCTCGATGGCCAGCGAAGGCCCCTTGGCCAGGCCCTGCGCTAATTCCTGGGCAGATTTAATAAGTTGGTCGGCTGGAACGACTTTATTAACCATACCGATGCGCTCTGCCTCTTTAGCGTCTATTTTATCGCCGCTCCACATCAGCTCCAGGGCCTTGCTGATGCCCACCAAACGGGGCAGGTAGTAGGAAACGCCGCAGTCGGGCACCAGGCCGCGTTTGACGAAGATAGCCGAGAAAGTGGCGTTTTCCGATGCTATGCGGATATCGGCTGACAGGGCCAGGGCCAGGCCGCCGCCGGCGGCGATGCCGTTGACCGCGGCGATGACCGGCTTGGTGAATTCCTCGATCTGCCTGACTACCCAGCCGAAGCTGACAAAGGGTGTGATATGTTCCGCGCGGCTGATGCCCGGCTGGTTCTTGTCCGTCCCATAGGGCTGCTCGGACAGGTCGGCGCCGGAGCAGAAGGAGCGGCCCGCGCCGGTCAGGATGAGCACCTTAACGTCCTCGTTTTTATTAAGGTCGATGAGCGCCGCCGACATCTCGTGCAGGATGGGGGCATTAAGGCAGTTGAGCTTGTCCGGCCGGTTGAGCGTCAGCGTGGCGACCTCGTCCGCGATTTCCACCGTGATCAGTTTATAGGGCATCGTTATCCTCCGGGGTGATTATTTCAAAATGCGGTTATAATGAT
>JAPLHJ010000229.1 GCA_026389675.1 Chloroflexota bacterium
CCCTTGAGCCGGGCGACGGTCTTCCCCTGGTGTGCCTTCCGGACCAGGAGGCGGGTTATCTCATCCTGCTCGGCGAAATGCTTGCCTCCCATTTTACCGGCATAGATCTTTTCCGCCGTTGCTGGCGCGTAATCAAGTATGAGGCTGCTGACCAGGTGATCGTAAACCACTACATCTGCCTTTGCCAGGCAGTTTGCAGCCTTCAGGGTGATCAGCCCGGGGTCGCCCGGGCCCGCGCCAATCAGGTAGACCTTCCCTTTGGTTATTGACATCTTATCTCATCAATCAGTGAGGCTGCGCCTGCTTCCAACATCATCTGTGCCAATTTTATTCCCACGCTCTGCGGTTGCCGGGCATCACCCTCGAGGGATTTTTTTATAATCTTTGTTCCTGCTTTATCCGACACCATGGCGGTTATCTTTAGTATTTGACCATTCACAGTGGACAGTGCCGCAACCGGTGCGCGGCAGCCTCCTTCTACAGTATGCAGGAAAGCGCGTTCCGCAGTCACCGCCTGCCAGGTGGTAAGATGATTCAGGACGGTCACACATTCTTGTGTAACGCGGTCACCTTTCCTGGCTTCAACGGCCAGCGCACCCTGTCCCACAGCCGGCAGGAAGGAGCCCAGCGGCAGGTACTCCGTTATTTTATCATCCCAGCCGAGCCTTATCATGGCAGCGGCGGCAACGATAATCCCCTGCATTTCACCCGAGTTCACTTTGTGCAGGCGGCTGTCTACGTTGCCGCGTATATTAATGACCTGCAGATCGCTGCGCAGGTTTTTAAGCTGAGCTGTGCGGCGCAGGCTGCCCGTGCCTATCCGGGAGCCCGGCTGGAGTTCGCCAAGCCGGGCAACTGCGACCAGTGCATCGCGGGGATCAAGCCTTTCCGTCACCGCTGCCAGGCACATGTCGCCGGGAAGTTCCGTTGGCATATCCTTGAGGCTGTGCACGGCGACGTCGATGCGCTCATCTGCCAGGGCTTCTTCCAGCGCCTTGACGAAGATGCCGGTGTTGCCTGCATCATCTATGCTCATGTTGCGGTTGCGGTCGCCCTCCGTCACTATCCTGCGTATCTCTATTTCAATGGTGGGGTGGGCACGCTTCAGCGCCGAGGCCACTATGTTGGCCTGTATCATGGCCAGCCTGCTTCCTCTCGTACCTATAATTACCTTATTTTTCATGGTTTGCTTTCATCATCAAGGCCGAAAAGCCGGCTGATAACTTCTGAGCCGTCTTTGCCCGCGCCTGATTTAAGAAACATTATCGGCTCTCTGAGTATCTTGTCCACTATGGACCTGGTCAGCAAATCAATAGCCTGCCGTTCTTCACCTGTGAGAGCAGGCAGCTTTTTTACGGACCTGCCGTATTGTTCGGAACGGATTTGCTCAGCCCTTTGCATCAGCGACTTGATAACAGGCCTGGCATTATAAGACTGCCACCATTTCAGCAGCATGGCAACCTCCTCCCCTATAATTCTCTCGACTGCCCGGACCTCCGTTTCACGTTCGAGCCGGTGTCCCTCGGCTATATGATTAAGGTCGTCGATGTTATAAAGATGCACGCCGGGTATTTCCTGGACTGATGTTTCGACATTCCTGGGCATGGCGATATCAAGTATGACCAGCGGTAGCCCGCTGCGTCCGTCTATAGCTTCACTGACCTGCTTGTAGCGCAGCACAGGGTGCGGTGAGGCCGCGCAGGTGATAACGATATCAGCGTCGCGCATTTCCGCTATAAGCCGGTCGTGGCTGACCGGCCGGGCCCCGTACTGAACTGCTAAACCGACTGCCCGCTGCTCGGTGCGGCTGACGACTACCAGGCCACCGGCCCCCCTGCTGCGTGCGATCCTGAGGGCCAGCCTGCCGGCTGCCCCCGCTCCTATTATGATGATTTTGGCATTGCTGATATCAGCTATGATAGCGAGCGCCTTATTTACAGCGATGGAACTGATGGATAGCGCATTCTTGCTGATGCCGGTTTCCTTGCGAGCCCGCCTGCCGCTGCGGATGGCGCCCTCGAACAGGTGGCGCAGCGGCAGATTGACCATTCCCGCTTTTTCAGCGGCGGTCAATGCCTGCCTGACCTGGCCCAGTACCTCGTATTCACCGATACCCATTGAATCGAGTCCGCAGGCTACGCTGCAGAGATGCCGGAGTAGCGCCTCACCGCTTACCGTGTAAATATAGGTCGC
>JAPLHJ010000034.1 GCA_026389675.1 Chloroflexota bacterium
AGTCCGCGGCAGAGAAAACCACGTCCATAGCGGAAGCCAGCATCCAGCCACCGAAGATACAGTAACCGTGTACCATGGCGATGGTCGGCTTGGGAAGGTTGCGCCAGGCCAGTGTGAAATCGACGTACAGCTTGCGCATCTGCTCAAACCATCGGGATAAATTGAGATCAGCCAGCGTAGTGTAACCCTGCTGTTTTTTATAGGACTCATCCTCATCAGTTCCGATATCGTGGCCGACCGAGAAAGCGCGGCCGGCACCGGAAAGCACTATCGAACCGCATTCCGGGTCATTTACCGAGGCGGTAAATGCCGAATCGAGTTCCTCCAGCATGAGATAACTCTGTGCGTTCAGGTACTTTGGCCGGTTGAAGATAACGAGGGACACCTTACCGGGTTGGTACAAGATGTGTCGGTATTCCATAATTTAAATCCCCCTGTTAATAAGCTCCACAGAAAAGTCATCCCAATGTAGCAAAAACTCCGGTGTTTAGCCAGATTTCTAACTGGTTTTATGCATGGACCGTTAATAGTGTAGGCCTGGTTATTAGAGAACATGGAGAAGCCTCCGCCGTTACCCCTGCAGCGGAGGCTTCTCTCTGATTCAATATTAGGCTTACTGCACGAGGGGACCGGGCATGACGCCCCTGAAAACGAACCTTAGGGTGAAGGTAATGCTGCCTCCCGCCGGCAGGTACTGGGTTGAAGGTGAGACGCCTTCGAAAACAGAACTGGACGGCCCACCGGAGCTGTAATTAACACTGTAGTTACCGGATGGGGCATTGGGGAATCCGTTGGATACGTAGTTGCCTGATTCAGGGTAAGGGCCGGTCAATAAATAGTTTACGGCTCCTGACCACGGCTCACCGTTGAGGGTGGCGTTTACGTATACGGTGCCCCTTGACTGCGTTTGGAAATTGAGTGTAAATATGATGGTCCCATTAGCCGTAAGGGTTTGTACCGTAGATGGTGAAGCGCCGGCAAAGGTGGCCCCGATAGGGCCTCCCGTTTCGTAGGTGATGATATAGCTGCCTGCCGGCTGGTTAGTATAGCTGTTGGGGATGGTGCTGCCAGTATTGGAACTTGGCCCCTGGATGGAATAGCTGATCGGGCCTGAGCCCGGAGCGGTTTGCCACGGGCCGCCATCAAGGGTGGCATGTACCACGATGGTGCCGTACGCCTGCTGACGCACGAAATTCATGGTGAATGATACCATGCCGCCGGACCTCAGCGTCTGCTGGGTGGATGGTGCGATTCCAGAATTCCAGCCAACAGGCCGCTGATGGTGCCCGGGACGGAATAACCGGTTTTTTCTACAGGGCCATTTATGGTGTACTGGCTGAGCGTGTAGTTAACCGGACCGGACCATGGCGCCCCGTTGAGCGTGGCGATTATGGATGCCCCGCCCGACACGCTGCCACTGCTGAAGATGAAAGTGAAAGTCGTATTGGCGCCGGAGTTGAGAACCTGGGTCGGGCCTGGAGAGATGGCGCTTAAAGACGCCCCGTAAGGACCGCCGCTGTAATATGTCATGGTGTATGTTCCGGAGGTAAGATTGCCAAAAGAGTAGGGAACGGAATTACCCGGAGAGCTTGAAGGGCCGCTAATATTGTAATTGACCGACCCATTCCAGGGTGAACCGTCAACTAAAGCGGCGACCGTGATACTACCCGGGGTAACGGGGAGCGGAGTCGGAGGGATGCTGCCTGATGTAATGAAATATGAGGCAGAGGTCCACTGGGAAATCTGACCGCCCCTGAAGGCACGCACGCGCCAGAAGTAGGTGCTGCCGTCATTTAGCGTGCCGGGAGGCAACGGGTAGAGCAGGTTGGTCACGTTAGTAGCATTTATCACCAGGTTCTGGAAATTAGCATCCGGTGAGACCTGGACTTCATAAGTGTTGTTGCCAACGCTGACCCATGTAAGTACAGTATATTGCGGATTAACTGTGTCTCCATTGGAAGGTGTAGCAAGGACGACACCCAGCGGGAGAGGAATCGTATTACAGCCCATTAGAAAAAGCAGTGAAAGCATCAATGCTAATGCAACCTTTCGCATTTCCACCTCCTATAATTACGCGATAAACTGGTAGGTCATTGCAAGCCGATTCAAGATATATCCTAAATATTAACACCGGGCAACAAATTTATCTACGGTGAAAGGTAATGAAGTATGCGGTGTAACCTGATCAGGATTTGACCCAGCCGATATCTGTTATAATTTGCGCTAATATCATTGTAGTGAGGTTGTGCCGGATAAATTCGCCCGATAAATTCTATGGGTTAAGCAGATAAATGGGTATCACTGAGTCAATCGTCGAATTTGCAGTAAATTTTGTTGAAAGCGCTGGCTACCTTGGCCTGGCGGTATTGATGGTGATGGAGAGCACTTTTATGCCTGTACCGAGTGAAGCCGTCATGCCTCCCGCGGGCTTTTTAATTGAGGAGGGCAAATTCAGCTTCCCCGCGGTGATATTTTTCAGTACCCTGGGCAGCATCGTGGGTTCGCTTATCTCTTATTACATCGGCGCCTTGGGAGGCAAACCTTTCATCGATAAATTCGGGAAATACCTGCTATTGGATAGGCATCATCTCACTATTACCGAGCACTATTTCAACCGCTGGGGGAATATCACGATACTGGCAGGCAGGTTCATACCCGTGGTCAGACATCTCATATCCCTCCCCGCCGGGATCGGTAAAATGAATTTATTCAAGTTTATTCTGTATACGGTCATCGGCGCCGGCATATGGAATTCGTTGCTGGCCTTTGCCGGTTATATTCTCAAGAGCAACTGGACCGAGATAACCAAATACAGCCATATCGCTGATATAATAGTCTTAACTCTAATGGCGGCGGTGGTTTTATATTATGGTTACAGGATTTATAATTACTGGCACAGCAGGAATAAAGGTTAGCTGTTGGCATTATATTCGAGACGGCACATCTATTGAGGAGGGTGCAGTATGAATAGCGGTGACTCTCAGGGAAAGCTGGAAGATGCCGGTGGCCGGAAAGAAGCTTTACTGCCTGCACAGGAGAGCGACCTGGAAGTAGCCTTTCAGGGAGAGGATGGCTCATTCGGGCAGGAGGTTGCCTTTAATTTCTTTGGCCGGTCGGTGAAAACCAGGCAATGCGATACTGTAGAGGAAGTGTACAACCTGGTAGAGCAGGGTAGCCTGGCCCATGGCATCGTCCCGGTTGAGAATTCACAGGAAGGCAGCATAGGCAGCACCTACGACTTGCTATTGGAGTCAAGCCTCATGGTATGTGGAGAGGCACATATCCGGACGACCTATTGCCTGGCGGGCAATAAGCCGGCAAGCCTGGGAGCCCTTAAAAAGATATATTCCCACCCGCAAGCACTGGGAGAGTGCCAGGCTTTTCTCCGGCACCTTGGATGTGAGCTTATCCCGACGTACCACACACTCAGTACTGTGAAGATGATTAAAGAAAAAAGGCTTTCAGACAGCGCAATTGTTGCAGGAGAGGGAGTCGCCTTTGCCAGTGATCTGAAGATACTGGCGCGGGAAATAGAAGATAACCGCTGGAATTCCACCAGGTTTTTCCTGCTGGGAAAACAAGATGCCCCTCCTACGGGTAGTGATAAGACGTCTATCGTAACTCTGCTCAAGCATCAGCCGGGAACTCTCTACAATGTGATAAAGGAATTTGCCGAGCGTGAGATAAACCTTACCAAGGTGGAAACGAGGCCTACCAGGAAGACGCCCTGGGAATACCATTTCTATATTGATTTCGAGGGTCACCGCCTTGACGGCAAGATCGCAGGGGCCCTGGAAAAGATTGAAAAGGCCTGCCTTTTCATGAAAGTGCTGGGCTCTTACCCGCGGGCGAAGCGTGCGTAGTCAGAGGGTATTGAGTTAGTGAAATGACGGGTCCATTACAGTGTTTGACTTGCAAAATTATCAATCTATCTGTTAACATGGTTTACTGATATATAGGCACAAATTTAGAGACAGAACACCTGTATATGCACACGAATAAATATATCTACCGAAAGTGACTCCGGACAGGTTGCCGCAGCCCCGCGGCAATGCTGGAGTCACGTCCCGCCAAACAAACCACCCAACGTCGATCACGGTAACCTGTTAAGTGTATCTAATTTTTAAGGAGGAGTTATAGTGAGAAGAGTTATTTTATTGGTAGTACTGTCTGTCATATTTGCAGCTACCCCCCTGCTTATCGGCTGCAATCCTGCCGTGGCTCCACAGCCGGCAACGCCGGTTGCAGAGGCAAAAACCCTGACAATCGGCTGCACGTTGCCCTTTACCAACAGCCTGGGAATCGATACAAAAAAGGCGTTGGAAATGATCGAGCCGGCTTTCAATCAGGCGGGAGGCCTGACCATACAGGGGCAAAAGTATAACATCCATATCATAATATACGATGATAAATACACCGCAGACGGCGGACGCGCTGCTGTCGAAAGGCTGGTAAATGAGGATAAAGTCAAATTTATCGTTTGCCAGGTCGGTTCGGCCCCCATCATTGCCGGGTTGACAGTTACGGAACCCGCCAAAGTCCTGGTCTTTTGCGGCGGCGCCTCGGGTAAGATCATAGACCCTGCTAACAAATATACATATGGTACTGCCACATGGAGGACAAATTTAGCCCCACTTTTCCCGCTGGTCAAGAAAGCATTCCCGAACGCTCAAACCATGGTAAATCTTTCTCCTGATGATGAGACAGGTAAGGCCCTGGCAAGGGACAATGCACGGGTGGCAACCGCCCTGGGCATAACGGTTCTCGATTCCGTTTATTACCCTCGTGATACGCAGGATTTCGCCCCGTTTGCCACCAAGATAATGTCGTTAAAACCGGACATAATGGACTACCCGGGCGCCGTAGCCGGTACCCAGTTCGGCCTTCAGTTCAAGGCTCTGTACGAGGCGGGTTTCAAAGGCGCACATATAAGTCCCATGCCGCCCAATATGGTTGAAGTTCTGGCCGTGACCCCCAAAGAATCCATGGAAGGGCTTATATCCATCCTGCCGTCGACGGAGATTCCCAATCCATCACCGATGGCAGTGAAATACAAAGCTGACTGGACTGCAAAATACGGAACCTGGTCGGTAGCCAGTTTGACCTGGATACCTGCTTTTTACGCATTTGTAGAAGCGGTCAAGCAAGCTGACAGTCTTGATCCACAGGTAGTATCAAATTACGTGTCGGCTAAAGGTATAGCGTGGGAAAGCCCGAACGGCAAAGCCATGCTGGTAAAGCGCCCTGATTATAAGAGCGACCGGTTTTGCGATACCTGCGCTTCGTTGGATTTCGGTCTATATAAAAATGGCAATTACCAGTACCTTGCTACCGTCTCGCCGGACGAATCACTTCAATCCAATGAAACTGCTTTCGGCGGAGGGCAATGGAGATAGGGTAGGGGAAGTATCCACGAACCGGATATAACTATTGTTTAAGAATCTGAGGTAAAGATCACAACGAGGAAGCCTGTACCGTGTAAAAGTGCAGGCTTCCTCTATGAATGGCAAAGAATATGTCCCCCGGATTATTTATACAACTGATAGTAAATGCGTTAACGATCGGGTCCATTTATATCTTAATGGTTCTGGGACTTGATATCATCCTTCGCGGTACCAAGATTCTGAATTTCGCTCATGGCCAGCTTTATGCACTGGGCGCGTATATCATGTTTCTTTTTTTCCAGACACTCAAACTGGATTTTACACTGTCCCTGATTTTATCCGGCGTAGCGCTGGCACTGGTAGGTGCTCTCAGTTACCTCGGTGTCTTTGCCATATTGAACAGACGGTTTACCGTCAGCAGCACATTTGATGATCCTGCAACAGGGCACCCTGCTGTGCTTCGGCACACAGGAACTCGGCATTCTTTCACCATTCCCACAGATACTTGAAATCGGTGACACAAGAATTTCACTTTCCAGGCTGGTCATAATATTCCTCAGCGTAGCCATCTGTATCACGCTGTATCTGATGATGTACAAAACATCGTTCGGCAAATTATTGCGTGCGGTGAGTTATGATCCCGAGGCGGTAACATTACAGGGAGTTAACACATTTTGGATTTTTGTAGCATGTTTTGCGTTAGGCAGCGGGTTAGCGGGATTGGCTGGGAGTATAATCGCCCCGCTCTTTTCAATAACTCCCTCTATGGGGCAGAACATAATATTTATTACATTCCTGGTATTGCTGGTCGGTGGTATCGGAAGCTACCGGGGTACGATAGCAGGAGGTTTGCTGATCGGCCTGCTGCTGAGCTTCGGATTCCAGTTTCTGGGCAGCGCCGCGGAGCTTATAGTTTTTATGCTGGTAATAGTTATCCTTATTTTCCGGCCGGGAGGTTTGCTCGGTGAAGCTGCCGAATAGCCTGAAAACTGATAAGGCTGCCCGTTACAAATGGATAGCAATAATAATTGTTTTGATAGCGCTTATTGTACTTCCCCTGTGTATCGAGAGCAATTATATAAAACACCTGCTCATTATGGCCTGTATCGGTGCCATACTCGGGATGACATTCAGCCTGTTGTTTAGCTCAGGATTGATAACCCTGGGCGCTGCAGCTTTTTATGCCGTAGGGGCTTACTCCTCTACCGTCCTGGTCATGAATGCAGGGCTTTCTTTTTGGGTAGCCTTACCTTTAACACTGGTAATCGCTGCGATACTTGCGCTGGGTTTCGGCGCTGTCTTTGTCAGGAATGCAGGTGTCGCTTTCGTGATCATAACACTTATCTTCGCGCAGGTAGTTGTACTGGCGGCGGCGCAGGCCGATTTCCTGGGTGGCTGGGGAGGGATTATGGGGATACCACGGCCAAATCCGGTTGGAACGGTGAATTTTGCCACCAAGACGGATTATTATTATCTCATCCTCGCTATGCTGCTGCTGGTGGTCGTGATTTATAATGCGTTATACTCATCGAGGATAGGCCGGGCGTGGCGCGCTATTAAATTGAGCCCAAACCTGGCTGGAACTCTGGGCATAAACGAATACCGTTACAGGCTTCTGGCCTTTGTCATTGGTTCGACCACGGCGGCGCTGGCCGGCTGTTTTTACGCGCATTACTCACAAAATATAACACCCGGCGCATTCGGGGGCTGGTTGAGCATTTACGTTCAACTGTACGCGGTGCTGGGCGGGCTGGAATTCTATATATTGGGCCCTGCCATAGGCGCTGTAGTGATGACCTTTGTGCCTGAATACCTGCGGATAGTAAAGGAATGGGAGCCGATTATAACGGGTGTTATACTGCTGGTGGTAATCCTATTCTTCCCCGGCGGGATTCTCGGTACCCTTAGGAATCCGCCCGCCTTGAGCCTGAATAAATTTCATTCGCTGTTTAACCGTTTAAAGACGGCGAAAAAGCGTGATAGCAGCAGTTGAGTTGAATTATGACTTTATTGCAGGTAAGGAACATAACTAAAGTATTCGGAGCGCTTATTGCCCTGCGCGATGTAAGCTTTGAAGTGAACCGGTTGGAGATCCTTGGATTGATAGGACCCAACGGCGCCGGGAAGAGCACGCTATTTAACCTGATCAGCGGGTTTCACCGGCCCGATAAAGGTAAAATATTGTTTAAGGATACTGAGATAACAGGTTTGAGGGTTGACCGTATTGCCGGTATGGGGATAGGCCGGATATTCCAGGAGCCGACGCTTTTTATTCAGGAGACCGTATTTGAAAATGTCTTCAGTGGCCTTCACCGGCATTACCGTGAGCCCACCTGGAAGGCTTTCTTACATACTCCATCAGCAAATCATGAGGATGCCGTCAGCAGGGAGAAGACCGCGGACATACTGGATTTTATGGACCTGGCCGCTATGAAGGATGAGCTTGCCGCCAACCTTCCTCACGGGCATCAGAGGTCGCTTGCCATTGCTATAGCACTGGCCTGTGAACCGGAGTTGCTCTTGCTGGATGAACCGGTAACCGGCATGAACCCCAGCGAGACCGCTGTCATGAGCGATAAGATCAGGCAGATACGCGAGCGGGGCATTACTGTTCTAATTGTTGAACATGATATGCGTGCAGTGATGAGTTTGTGCAACAGGATTGTAGTTCTTAACCTGGGTGAAAAACTTGTCGAAGGAACGCCTGACAGGATAAAAAACGATCAAAGGGTAATCGAAGCTTACTTGGGAAAACAGGTGATATAACCGATGTTACTTAAGATTAATAACCTCACTGTTCAGTACGGAAAAGCCGAAGTAATCAAGGGCCTTTCTCTTGAAGTTGGCGAAACGGAAATTATAACCATTATCGGCGCTAACGGGGCGGGTAAGACCACTGTATTAAGGGCCATCTCGGGGCTTAAGCCACCTGCCTCAGGCGATATCTGGTTCCGGGGCAGTAAGATAAGCGGACTGAGGGCGCACGAAATAGTCAGGCTGGGCATCTCGCATGTTCCCGAGGGAAGAAGGATATTGGCCCCGCTCTCGGTGGCGGAGAACCTGGAGATAGGCGCGTATTTGATTAAGTCTAAGAGAGAGGCGGCAACCGGCTTTCAAAATATATTTGATCATTTCCCGGTTTTAAAGGAACGGATGAAGCAGTTGGCCGGCAGCCTGAGCGGCGGCGAGCAGCAAATGCTGGCCATCGCCCGTGCCCTGCTAAACCAGCCCAGGCTCCTGATGATGGATGAGCCCAGCATGGGACTCTCCCCTCTCGTCGTTGAACAGGTCGGGAGGATTATCACGGATATCAATAACCGGGGAATTAGTATCATACTGGTTGAACAGAACGCACGTATGGCACTCAGCCTGGCCGGGCGCGCTTACGTGCTGGAGGCGGGAAAGTGTGTGCTGGAAGGGGAGGCGGGGGCACTGGCCAATGATGAACGTGTCAAGCATGCGTACCTGGGCGGGTAAATAGACTTAGCAGGTTTCTGCTAATCAACAACAAGCGCGTATTGCAGGGAGTCTATAGTTTTGCCGTCCTTGAAAACGCTTTTTACCAGTCTGCCTTCGAGCTTGAATCCATTCTTCTCAAGCACGCGGGCAGAAGCCCGGTTCCATTCGAATACGGTAGCATACAGGCGCACAAGGTCAAAATTGGCAAATGCATATTTTGCTGTTGCGCCCACAGCCAGTGTAGCTATACCCCTGTTCCAGTGAGGTTCGCCCAACCAGTACCCGATCTCGGCAGAGCGGCAGTAAACATCCTCCTGAAGGTTGAAACCGATGCCGCCGATAGCTTCAGCCTGAGTGGCAATGGCGAAATTGGTCATCGGGTCCTGTATTCTATGGATCCATGCCTCGGCGTCACTGCGCGTATAAGGGAAAGGGAATGCATCACGTACGTTCAACCAGATCTTGCGGTTATCGGCATATTTCACGAGTGCGGGGACATCGGCTGTTTCCCAGTTTCTGAGGGACCATTCGCCGATTTTGATCGCCTCCATTATTTGTCGACCTCCGCCTTCACAGAAAGAGAGTGGTTCATATTTAAGCTATGCTCGTATTATACTTTAAATAGCTTATTGTCATAAATGGCGGAAATTTGCAATAATGTGGGCAGTAAAGCGGAGGTAGATATTCTATGTGTTGTTTCGTCAGTTTGTTCTTATTAATAGGTCCCCGTTTCGCGCTGGTATGTATGTGGCTGTTCTCAGATATGATCAGCCGGGCGTTCGGGAGCAATTTCATTATTCCAATTCTCGGCATTATTTTGCTGCCCTATACCATGATTTTTTATGTGATTGTGGCGCAGTACATGGGGATGTCCAACCCGTTTGCCTGGGCGCTGGTAATACTTGGGTTTATCATCGACATCTCAGCATATGGTGGAGGTTGGTGGGGCAACCGGCACAGGCTGCGGAGATAAATCGGAGGATTTTACCGGGGGGTTACTAAAGCCTTTGATAGAATAGTCCACCGGAGTGGAAAAGAAGCTGATACACGGACTAAGTTCAAATATCAACCTTGTCACGGTTGAGCTTTTGCAGCTCCAATAATATCTCGCGCAACAGCAGGAGTTCCAGCCTCCGGTAGGATATGTCGCTGGCCAGCTTGCCCCATTTCTTGGGGTCGTCTGAAAGATATTCTTCGCTTATCTCCAGTGCACTTCTCGTCATTTTAAACTCCTGTTATCAATTAATCAGTACCAGCCCGACCGATGTGGCGCAGGGTATTTCAGCGAGATCGTCAACAAGCGGGTATGCGCTCCAGCCGGCCTTGCCCATGATATCGACTACGTCTATGCCGAGTGCCTCCATGGCCGGCCTGGCCCTGAGGGGGAAGCGGCACCTGCCGCTGTCCTTAAATTGACAGATCAGTCCGTGGCAAAGGTAGTCCTTGCAGGAACCTCCTCCCAGTCCCATGGCCAGGGAATAACCATGCTTATACGCCAGCCGTTCGATCTCATAAACTATATCAGCTGTTTTCTGGTGGAAGAGCAGGCTGCGGTCCGTCCCTGTTTTGTCTTTGCTCTTGCCCGGGATGAAATCACTCATTGGTTCGACGTGAGTTTTGATCAAGAGCCCACGGGAGTAGCGGGCAATGGCCTTGCGCACCAGGTCGAGGTCCGGGGCGTTGGGCGGGCAGTTGGGCGTTTCCCCGGCGCGCAGGCAGCGGGGTATCAAGCACTTCAGGCGTACGCGCTCATCGACCACCAGCTGGTCAGCGCGGATAATCTCTGCCCCGGCAGCGCCCAATTCCAGGGCTTTCCGCTTAAACAGGTCAAGGTCTTCCTTTAATCTTTTCTCAGTTACACTGTGGACGAACGGTAGGGCCGAACCTTTCTTTGATATCATAATTACTATGCTCCCATGTGCAAACCAGGTATTGCAACGCCCGTGATGATTGGAGATTGTAACATAAGTAACATAGTCATCAGAAGCCCGCTGCTGTAAACTTTAGGGTACTGGAGAAATATATGTTGAAATGGCCCGATTTAAGCAGCGGCTTCAAAATGCTGCGCGAGGTGGACCTCAACGCTATACGCCGGCAGGCTGAGTCGCCAGTGCACATTGCTGTTGTTGGTGACAGAGGGACAGGCAAGACAACACTTGTCAGGCAATTGTTAAGCGGGCCGCGTGCCTCTGAGCCGGCCGGCATACCGCCGGTAAGCGAACATAACCTGGCTGATGAGATCCCTGTCCAGGCTCACAGCCTTGTCATTTTGCTATTGAACGCAGTTGATGGGGAGCACCCGCTTGAGCATGATGTTTTCGCCGGGCTGAAGAAGAACAGGATCCCCGTCGTCATTTGTTATAACAAAGCTGACCTGGTGCAAAATCCTCAGTTTGTAATGAACGGGGCGCAGCAGTGGCCCGGTGCGGAGGTGGTGGCTGTTGCGGCATATGATGGCAAGTCGCTGCAAAAATTGCTTGTCCCCGCGATTATGCGGGCCTGCCCCGGGCGGGAGCTTCAGTTTGCCAGGCGTCTGCCTTTACTCAGGGAGCCTGTCTGTCAAAAGCTCATTGACGATACCTGTTTTATCAATAGCGCGTACAGCCTGACCACCGGACTGGCGGAAATTAATGTCTTCCTTGATCTGCCGCTTAACCTTGCGGACATTGTCATACTTACCAAAAACCAGGCATTGATGGCTTATAAGATAGCGCTGGCCATGGGGTTGCCTTCTGATTGGCGTGAAACAATTCCCAAACTGGCGGCGGTGGTGGGCAGCGCGTTCTTATGGAGGCAGGTGGCACGTCAGCTTGTGGGGTTGATTCCTGCCTATGGCGGCAGGTGGCACGTCAGCTTGTGGGGTTGATACCTGCCTACGGCGTTATTCCCAAGATAGCCGTGGCCTATGCCGGCACCTACGCTGTCGGGCAGGCTATCTACCGGTGGTGCGCAAATGGAGAAAAATTGACACCTGAGAATTTAAAATCATTGTATGTTGCGGCTTTCAAACGCGGAAGGGAGGTCGCCCAGGCTATACTATCTAAAAGAAAAGCCCTGAGGGCCCTCGGCAAGTAGCGCTACTGGCGGTTCTTAGTTACGATAGAGATGGCGAGTACTGTGATGAGGATGCCAGTCAGCAGTCCCGAAACCACGTAAACCCACAGGTATATATCCGTGACAGGGGCTTTGGCGGCGGAGATGTTATCCGCAGTCCAGGGTGAAATGGGAGCAACCGGTTTAGCGTGTTCCGGGGATTTATTATCAGGCGCCGCATCTATGGCCGGGGGGATGCCCGCAGCTTCAGGCTTATTCTCGGCGATGGTGAATTGAGCGGTTCCCGACCATTGCCCCGTATCTTTTTCTCCGTTGGCAGCCTGTATGACCCTTACCTGCCAGTAGTAGGTTTTACCCGGTTCGAAACCCTTCTTATCGGCGATGGTCCAGGACGGTGCGCGCCTTTGCGGCTTAACAACATTCTCAGTGATTATATTGGTGAAGCCTTTATCTGCGGCCACGCGGACCTCGTAGGCAACGGCCGTGGTGTTGTGTTTCCATTGCAAAGTTATCTCGCCAACAGAATTATCTGCGATAAAGATCGGGATAAGGTCGTCCGGCCGCGGCGAAACAGCTACCGGTGGGGCGAAGAGGACTTCTTTAGTTGGAGGTGGTGGCGGTTTATATTGCGGAGTCGGTGACAGGCAGTCGCAAAAAGTCCAGAGGCGCCCTGTATTGGCCTCGTAATTATAAGCACGGTTATCAATGGCCCAGAGGTTTATTCCAGCCGATAGTTTCAAGGAGGATGGTTCCCGTGTGAAAGCGGTGCCGGGGGTCAGTCCGGTACTGAGCGTGTCCCATTCGATACCCGGTGGCCCCAGCGACTCCGGTGATAGGGTGCGGTCAACCGCTGGAAGCACGGTGGTTGTGGAAGCGCCGTAGAGTGTACCCATCTGGGCAAGTCCCCAAAATTGGGCAGTTGGCGCTCCCATCACATCCCAGCCGGGGCTTGTACCGGCGATCCAGTAGGTATCGCTGCCCGGGCTGTCAGCGGCGGCGTAAATTATTACATCCCGCCCTAACCTGTAATCGGCCAGCGCGTGTATCCGGCCTTGCACGGGAAAGGCGGGGGTAGCAGTAAAGGAGTTGCCTCCATCTATGGAGTAAGCCACGGAGTTGCCTCCATCTATGGAGTAAGCCACACGGCTGTCGGAGGTATCACCCCCGGCCACAACAACGTTGTTGGGAGCGGCGAAGATGGTGTGACCTGATGTCAGATTGGTTGTTACTTGCTGCGACCATTGTGGTATCAGCGAGGTAACATTGGCCTTGCGGATATATGACCCGGAGAGTATATAAAGATAACGCGTATTATTGACGCTGGTAACCGAGAAGTCGGTCACGATTTTACCCGGGAGCTGGGCCTTCCAGTTCTGCCCGCCATCCTGGGACTGCCGAAGGTCGTCCGTCCCGCGGGATGCCAGGAAGATGGCCTGGTCGTTGCCGTAGGTGCTGGTGCGCAAAATAAGGTCATTGGTAGTGGAGGGAAGGCATAACACGCGGTCCCAGGATTTTCCCGTGATCTGGCTCCCTGAGCGCCAGACGCTGTCGAGGCCGGCCCCGCCGGTATTAATAGAGGCTATGTAGATCGCGGTAGAATCCTCCGTTACCGCAACATCGGATAAGAAGCCTATCTGCGTGTCGATGAGGCTTAGCTGGTTCCATGTCCTGCCGTTATCCCCACTGGTGGAGAACGCTGATTCATCCAGGGCCGCGCCGGTCAGGTAGCCCGAAGGCCAGGCGGCGGGACTGCTGAGCCTTGCGGAGCTCGTTCCACAGTACGCCCTGCCTCCATCCGACCCCCAGATTACCTGCGTGTTACCATAACCTGAAGTTGCCCCTCCTGTGGGCGGCTTTTCTGCTGTGTACCAGCAGGTCGCCGGGCAGACCATGGGAGCGTCCGTGTACCATACCGGCACGGAGGCGCGCACCGGGTCGCCGCTAACCTCTCCCGCCAGCAGCTTTCCGCTGGCATAAGTGCCGAAATAGGCGATGCTCGATATCCGCTTGTTAGCTGTGGCAACCAAGAGTTGATAAATGACCGTGCCATCGATCCTGAAGATACCGGCGTTGCCCCCGGCTGAATCCAGGCTTATATAAGCACGGCCCATGGAGGGCGCCTGTCCCGAATAATCTGCCGGCAATTCGAGGTCACCGGTGATTACCTGGTTGGACCGGGGAGACGTACCCGCTCCCGAGGTGGCTACTTCCGGCGGGCTGCCGTTATATAAAGCTGTCCAGTTGGTGGTATTGGCGTTAAGGTCATGAAGGCCGATATTAAAATATGTCCCCGAGCCGATGGCATAGAGTATAGCTATTGAACTGTCGGCCCGGTAGTTCAAAGGAAATCGTATAGCAAGCACGTCTCCCGTGAGCCCCTGTGCTGTCCACGTTCCTCCGCTGCCGGATGCCCGGTAAATATACACTTCACCGGCGCCCGCTGAACGGGTTCCCACCGCGATATCGAAGTAACCATAGGCCGGCGAGATGGCGAGTGCGCTGATATTTGCGGCAACCGTAAAATTAGTATCGGCCCATGACTGTCCGCCGTCCTGTGAAACGAAAACGCCGCGCGGCAACCCGCCGGCGCTGGTTATCGCGGCTATAAACTGAGGGTTGCCGGGTGATATGCTGATATTCCAGACCGGTAATACCGCGCCTGCCGAGACAAGGTATCTGCCTATCTCCAGCCAGCTTATACCTGCGTCACTCGATATGTATAGCCTGCTGTTGGCCGTATCGGCCGCGTAAAAAGTCCTGCCGTCCGTGCTCATCGCTATGCTGCTTATCTCGGACTGGTTGACTATTGTGTTGAAGAGACCGGAAGGTGTATCGACCGTGCTCCACAGCATACGGCCGGCCTGCCCCGGACAGGGCATGAGAGTAGTGAGCAGCGCCATCCCAAGCATCAGCGCCGCTGTTACCCGGCATTTATTCAGAAGGTAATACATAAGTATGCCAGCGTGAATAATTATAAAATGCAACGCGCATGCCTGCAGTCTATCTGATGTCAGGCGGGCAATTGGTCGGGCGGAATAATCTGAGAGGTAGGGATATCCAGTTCGGGCATGCCGTCCGTATAGTGCGGTGCCGGTGGTTTGAGCGGCTGTTTGGGGCCGTAATTGCGCTCTTCGTTGATCGTATCCAGCAGGCTGTAAGCGGTCTCGATCCCGCCTTTGTGAGTGCCCTTATGCCCGGCCGGCAGTTTGCAGATATGCAGTTCCCACTCATTATAGGTTTCACGCGTCCAGGTGACCGTGCGGCCGCCTGCCATAGCCGCGCTTTTCTTATCGCCCGGCGTAACAATAATCGGTTTGATGTTGGTATTCCTCCACTGGGTGACAACAGAGCGCAGCAACTTTTTAGTGGTATTCCCGCATTCTTCGGTGGGTGACGACCTGTCTGAAGAGATTTCAGCGGCATTGATAATATCCGGGGCCGGCAGGCTCTTCTTCTCTATCACGGTAGCCATCTCAGCCATTTCGGGCATGGGAGGAAGCTCCCTTCCCTGCGACAACTCGTCCTCGTATTTCTGCAGCAGCTCTCCGAACTTTTCCATAAGCTGTTCACGGGTATTCTGGGGCGGTCTCTTGAGACCATCGCCTATCATGACGACAGTTGTTTGCGGTGGGGGTGCGGTGGCAGGTGGAGGTGGGAGTGGAGGGGGCATAGGATAAGGCGGATAGTAAACCGGTGGTGGTGGAGGCATATTGTGCACCTGGGTGGCGTAGGGCGCCGGCATAGGCCGCTTGCCGCTGCGGCTTAATGCGTAGAGACCATAGATGGCGCCTGCCACTGCGAGAATAGCAAGAGGTATGGTTACCGCGGGAGTTGAATAATCAGGATCCCACTGAACTGTAACTGTTCTCGGCCCGTCTGCTATTGACGTTCCGCTGGTTAGCAGTGCTTTATATTTACCACCGAAGAATCCCAGGATGCCGGTCATAGCCACCTCTGCGGGCGCTACTGACCACTTGACGGTGCTGCCGGATTTTTGCCATCCTCCGCCCTGCACGCTGCCGAACTGTGATTCCACATTGATCTGGTAATATAGCTCGTATGTGGCTACATAATTACCGGAAGCAGCCACGGCTGTATTCAGGACCTGGGAATTGATCTTGTCCCCCCTGGGCGTTAGCCAGTAGGCGAATCTATATCGTGAATCGGCGTCCTTGGCGACTTCCGGGGGCGCATTGATATTGAGCGGCGTGCCATCCCGGTACCAGCCCGAACCGGCAATCGAAGTTAAACCGGCAGGATCACAGGTAACCTCTACATCATATTCTGTGAAATAATTGAACTGTATCTGGTAACTGTCTACGCTTGCCCTTGCTGAACTGGACTCCGCCTTGTACCGTATGTCCGGCCTGCCGGGGTTGGCTATAGGACTGTCTACTGATACTGTTACCGACGAATCGGGGTCGAGGTTGGTCAGTTTGGCAGATTCACCGCCGCGTAACGTGCCTTTAGGCACGTTGTCCACGTAGAAGCGGGTCTGCCCTTCGGCAAGCCCTGTCGATATGCTCACGGTGACGGTATAGCTGCCCTTATCTACAAACAGGGAAAAGGCCTGTTGCGCTGTTGCTGATCCTGACGTGGCCGTAATCGTGAATGAGTAGTTACCCGCAGTGCCCCGCGCCGGGGTGCCCATAATCTGGCCGTTGTTGAAGGTCAGGCCGGAAGGTAATCCGCCGCCGCTTAGAGAGTAAGTTATCGTGCCCGTGCCGCCGGTAGCTGTTATAGTAGCGGAATAGCTCTGTCCGACTGCTGCACTTGAGATGCTGGTAGTTGAGAAGGTCAGCGGGGGGACCGTTATATTAATAATAAATGATGCGGTTGAGCTTCCCCAGGTAGCATCGCTGACGGTGACATTGAGAGCAGATAAACCGGGCGTAGTGGGAGTGCCTAAAATAGTGCCGCCTGAAGCTATTAGACCCGGCGGCATGCTGCCGGATATGGACCAGGTTGGGGAAGAACAGGTCGTACCGTTGCAGGTCGCAGAAAATGTGTAGCTATAAGATACCCCCACCTGTCCGCCGGGAGGAGAGCCGGAGATAACTGGCGGCGCTGCCTGTGCTCTTTCGGGAAGTGCTATACCGGACAGGCAAAGCAAGGCCACCAATGCCACTGTCAACCAGAGTGATATTCTGTACGGCTGCCTCTCGCACTTCAATTGCTTTTTATCCGTAATGCCAAGAGTATCTATGCCTGTATTATAATGACAAATTATGTCGTTGTCGATTTTAAACAACCTGCCCTTGTATGGCTGCGGACATTGCTTATTATTGAGCCGGTATGTTAAGCAATTATTAAGGAACTGGTTTTACTTAAGCTTTAGCGGGATGCCGGCTGTCATCAGGTAAACTTCATCAGCAACGTCAGCCAGTAACTGGTTGGCCTTGCCCAGTTCATCACGATAAACCCTGCCAAGCTTGTTATCGGGAACAAGACCGCTGCCTACCTCATTAGATACGAGGATGTAATTGCTCTGTTTGCGTTTGATCAACTCGATCAGGCCGAGGATCTCGGCGCTGATGGAGCTTTCGGCTTTTTCTGCATCGCTACCGTCCCCCATGACATTCGCTACCAGGACGGTTATACAGTCTATGATGATGGCATCATATTCAGTCGCCCGCTGGCCCAGAACCTTGCCGATATCTCTGCTGGCTTCAACTGTATCCCAGCCGGGTGGACGGGACCGGCGGTGCTTCTCGATACGTGATTGCATTTCCCCGTCCAAAGCTTCAGCCGTGGCGCAGAATAGCACCCTGCCGCCGGTCTGCTTGGCAAGCTCCTGCGCATAGCTGCTTTTACCGCTGCGGGCTCCCCCCAGGATAAGTACAATTCTTTTAGCTGACATCTCTATTAATCAGGCCGGCAGGGCAATTTTGAGCAGGTCGTAGCCCTGCAAAGACGGCATGAAACGGGTCAGGATAATATACAGCAGCAAAGCGAGCACTTCCCCTATCTCCACGAGTGCCCCGTAACAGTCTCCGCTTAGGCCGCCGTACAGGCGTGTCAAAATAAGCCCGGCAAAATATATCAAGGCCAGTACGCAGGCCAGGATGGTTGTGCCCATGACCAGTCCATTTAGTACGATGGAAATGGCCAGGGCTACCAGCGTCGCCAGGATATAGCCCGGCCATCCTGCGCTGCTTTTGATCGCAAATCCCGCGCCGCTGGTTTTAGCAGGCGGGAATATAAGTATGGCTCCCGTCAGCGCCCAGCGGCTGATAACGGGAAAGGCGATTAACATGGCGGGAGTTAAGGAGGATGAAATAGCCGCATATTTGAGGATCAGGATTACGCAGGCGCCGGTTATGCCGAAAGCGCCAACCCGCGTATCCGACATAATGGCCAGCCGCTCCTCCTTAGTCTTACCTGCGACCATCCCATCACAGGCATCCATTAGCCCGTCGAGATGGTGGGCGCCCGTGATAATGGCCAGGGCAGCCAGTATGACAGCGCTTACCACAGGCGACGGCAAAATTATATGCAGCCCGTAATACAATAAAGACAAAATTATGCCGATGATCAGACCCACCACTGGGAAGTATGCGATCGAGCGCCCTACCTGGAGCAGGCTAATGTCTACAGCAACAGGGGCATCGGCGGATACGGCAACGCGGGTAGGCCGGGACAACCCGGGCTCCATGTGGCCAGGGCCAGGAATTATAGTTAGAAACCTTAAGGCGGCAAAGAAACTCATCTAATTGTACCCTCTATTGTATATCAGAAACACCCGCCTCTGAAAAAGTGGCCATCTCCCGCAGCAGGTTGACCGAAGACTCGGCCAGGAAAATGCCCAGCGCCGCCCCTGTGCCTTCGCCCAATCTCAGGTTGAGTTTTAATAAGGGTTCCAGGCCTAAGTGCTTAAGGCAGGCGGTGTGACCCTTTTCGGCGGACAGGTGGGAGGCTATCATGTAATCCCTGGCCGCCGGGCAGATACCGGCGGCCAGCAAGGCGGCCGCTCCGGATATGAAGCCATCGATAACTACCGGTACGTGGTTGGCTGCGGCAGCAAGCATGGCCCCGGCCAGGCCTCCTATCTCAAATCCTCCTACTTTGGCTAGAACATCCACAGCATCGGCAGGATCAGGTTTGTTAACGGTCAGCGACTGCTCGATTATTCCGATTTTGTGCGCAAGCTGAGCGTCATCGATACCTGTGCCCCTCCCCGTTATCTCGGATACCTTTTGCCCGGTGACAACAGCGGTAATGGCGCTGGCCGAGGTGGTATTCCCGATACCCATATCACCGCTGCCTAATATAGCCAGCCCGGCCTTTAGCTCCTGTTCAACGATCTCTATACCCGCCACCAGGCAATCCATGGCCTGCTCGAGGGTCATGGCCGGTCCGGTGGACATGTCTTTGGTGCCGAAATCGATCATTTTGCAGGTGATTCCATCAACGACGGGAAGGC
>JAPLHJ010000300.1 GCA_026389675.1 Chloroflexota bacterium
CGATATATAGTGTTATAAATATTTTTATTTCCGCGGCCGGAGTAAGGAGGATGCCATGCTGCCACTCAAAGGTCTTAAGGTGCTGGATTTCAGTCACGCCGCCGATGGTCCCACCTGCGGGCTGATGCTGGCCCAGGCGGGTGCGGATGTGATCAAGATCGAGCCCCTGCAGGGCGACCCCTACCGCCGCGGCCCGGCCATCGCCGCCGTCTACAACGCTAACCGCAACAAGCGCGGACTGGCCCTCAACCTGCAATCGCCCCAGGGCAGGGAGATAGCCCACAAGCTGGCCTCGACAGCGGATATCATCGTCGAAAGCTTTACCCCCGGCGTGGCTGACCGGCTGGGCATCGGCTATGCAGAGATCGACAGGCTCAACCCGCGCATTATCTACTGCTCGGTTTCAGGTTTCGGCCAGACCGGTCCATATAGCCAGCGCCCCGTTTATGACCCCGTCATACAGGCAATGTCCGGCTTTATGGCTACCACGGGCGAGGCAGGGCGACCTCCCGTGCGTGTTGCGCCCGGCGTGATCGGTTTGGGTACAGCGTTTATAGCATCCTGGGGCGTCGCGCTGGCCATCATCGCAAGGGAAAAGACGGGCAGGGGCCAGCATATTGATGCCGCCTTTTTCGATACCGCGGTCTTTTGCATGAGCTTCATCATAGCTGGCTATTCCATCACCGGCTTCACCTCGCCCAGGATGGGCTCGGCCAACCCGGTCTTCGTGCCCTACCAGTGCTTCGAGACGGCCGACCGCTCTGTCTTCATCGGCGTCACCCACGACCGCTTCTGGCAGGCCTTTTGTGGTGCGCTCGGCTTCGCGCGACAGGGCAGCGACGACCACTACAGGACCGCTGAAGGCCGGCTGCTCCACCGCGACAAACTGGTAGCTGAAGTGGCCGCTGAATTAAAAAAATTCCCCAGCAGCGAGATACTGGCTAAACTTGAGGCCGCGGATGTGCCCTGTGCCCTGGTCAAGGAGGTATCAGAGGTCATGGATGACCCTCAGGTGCAGGCGCGCGGCATGCTGATCGATATGCAGTACCCGGGCACGGGCAGCATGAAGCTGACCACCCTTCCCTTCAAAGCCTCGCAAATGGAAACGCCTGAGCCGCTCAGGGCGCCATTATTGGGAGAGCATACAGGGGAGATACTGGCGGAGCTCGGCTATGATAAAGCAGCTATTGACTCACTTGAGCATAAGGGGGTAATCTTTAGGGGTTAACCATGGAGATTATACCGGCCATCGACCTTAAAGGCGGGAAATGCGTGCGCCTCTACCAGGGCGATTACAGCAAGGAGACCGTCTTCTCGCATGACCCCGTGGCCACGGCGCTCAAGTGGCAGGAGAAAGGGGCCAAAAGGCTGCACCTGGTGGACCTGGACGGCGCGGCCGCCGGCGAGGTACGCAATTCGCAGGCCATTGAAAATATCGTGAAGAACACCAGCCTGGCCGTGGAGCTGGGCGGCGGCATCCGGCGCGAAGAGGTCGTTGAGCAGCTTATCAAGCTGGGCGTGCAGCGGGTTATACTGGGCACGGTGGCGGTCGAACAGGCAGAGCTGACCAGGCGCATCATCAGGCGCTTCCGTGAGGCTATTGTTATCGGCATCGACGCCCGCGACTCCTACGTAACCACGCACGGCTGGCTGAAGGTGTCGGCCATGACGGTCCTAGAACTGAGCACTATGATGGCAGCCATCGGGGCCAGCCGCATTATCTACACGGACGTGAAGCGGGACGGTACGCTCACCGAGCCCAATTTCGAGGTCACCGCCGAGCTGGTCAGGAACCCCAAAATACCGGTCATCGCCGCCGGTGGCATCTCATCACAGGAGCATATCAGGAAGCTGGCTAAGCTGGGCGTGGAAGGCGCCATTATCGGCAAGGCGCTCTATACCGGCGACATTGACCTGGCTGAAGCTCTGGCAGTATCCTGATTACCCGGGCTGTTTTTTAACCAGGAGATATTATGTTGAAATTTGATGATAAAGGTCTTATCCCTGTTATCGTGCAGGACGCGAAGGACGGCGCCGTGCTGATGCTGGGCTATGCCAGCAGGGAATCCCTCCGGCTGACGCTGGAGAAGGGAGAGATGGTATTCTGGAGCCGCAGCCGCCGGGAAATCTGGCGCAAGGGCGCCACTTCGGGCAACGTGCTGAGGGTGAAATCCATCTCCAAGGACTGCGACTCTGACGCCCTGCTCGTTAAAGCCGAGCCCGCCGGCCCCACCTGCCACACAGGCGAGCGAAGCTGTTTTTTCACGGGGTTCGAAAAAGCCGATTTAATCTAGGGGCGGGTTTTCAAACCCGCCCGATAGCGGGCGCACCTGAAGGTACGCCCCTACACAGAATACTGGGAGGTTGATATGACAACGAATAACCCTGATATCCAGAAATTCAAGGACAGGAACGCCTTTATGCTCAAGGGCCCCCTGGCAAAGAAGGGTTACGACTGGTGGTGGCACTCTTTCACAGCCGTGAATAAAAAGACCGGTGAGCGTAGACCTTTTTTCATCGAGTACTATATCACCAATCCCGCCCTGGGCGGTGACAAGCCCATACTCGGCCAGCTTAAGTCCAACAGGGAGAAAGACGTACGGCCGTCCTACGGCATGGTTAAGGCCGGCTGCTGGGGTGAAAAGCACTGCCAGGTACATAACTTCTACGGTATCAGCCAGGTTTCGGCCTCCTTCAATGAGATGGACGTGAAAATCGGGGATAACCTAGCCACGGATGCTATGCTCAAGGGGTCGGTTTCCCTCACGCCGCAGGAGGCACAGGACCACCCCGAATATATGAGTGATGCGGGCACGTTGAGCTGGGACCTGAAAGTCGAGAAGGTGCTCAGCTACCCGGTGGGCTACGGCGCCTCCCGGTTCTTCCGCTGGCTCAACGCTTTCGCCATGTTCTGGCATGTCGCGGGCATGAAATGCCTCTATTCAGGCAAGGTCACCTGCAACGGCGAGGAGTTCGAGGCCATACCCGAGGAGTGCTACGGCTACCAGGATAAGAACTGGGGGCGGGACTTCACCTCGCCCTGGGTCTGGCTGAGCTGCAATAACTTTGTCAGCGAGAAAACGGGAAAGAAGATGGAACTTACCAGCCTGGATATCGGCGGCGGCCGCCCGGTAGTATTTGGCATACCCATCCCCATGAAGCTCCTCATCGCTTTCCGTCACGACGGCAAGCTCTACGAATACAACTTCTCCAAGTTCTACAAGCCCACCAGCCAGAATTTCATCTGTTCGGCCAAGGGCGACGACGTTACCTGGGACATCAAGGGCTGGAGCGGCAAGGACAAAATAGAGGTCAACTTCCACTGCGACAAGGGCGGCATGAACTGGGTGAACTACGAGGACCCGCTGGGGCAGAAGCGCTATACCGACCTGTGGAACGGCGGCTTCGGCTCCGGAACGGTGAAGCTCTACAACAAGAAGGGCAAGGCCTGGGAGCTGGTGGATACCTTCATAGGTTCGATGGCCGGCTGCGAGTACGGCGTGTATTCACATTAATAATGCAGCAACATTTTAATATAATGTCAATCAATCGGTGTTTTCTCAATCAACACGTTACCATGTGGTGACCATGGTTAAGTGTCAAGCCGCCGTGAGGTTGAAATGCTTTTTTGAAGGAGCGTCGCAATGAAAACGGGTAAGCAGTACATCCAGGACATGATAAATATGAATTTCGAGCTCTATATTGACGGCGGGAAGGTCAAAGGGCCGGAGGTCATTAATCATCCCAAGGTGAGGCCGATGATAAATGCGATCGCCGAAACATATGACATGCAGCATGAAAAAGATCTGCAGGAGTCCCTGCAATGTAAATCGCACCTCACGGGAGAAATCATCAGCCGCTGGACGCATGTGCCGCAAACGATTGAAGACAATATCAGGAAAGTAGATATCACGCGCTTTGCCAACAGGCGCATAGGTATGTGTTCCTTCAGGTGCGTGCAGAATTCCTTCCCGGCGCTTTTACTTACTGCGCAAGAAACAGATAAAGCTAAAGGTACCCATTACTATAACAACGTCGTGGAATACATCAAATACTTCCAAAAAAATGACCTGGTCGGGTGTCCGGCGTTAACCGATCCCAAAGGTGACCGGAAAGTGCCGGCTCATCTGCAGGAAGATCCCGATATGTACCTGCGGGTGGTGGATAAGAATAAAGAGGGGATTGTGCTGCGGGGCGCCAAGCTGTGTCAGACGGGCTCGGTCGTTACCTACGAGAAAATAGTTCTTCCCTGCATTACCCACGGTCCCGGAGCGGAAGCCTACGCCGTCGCCTGCGCCGTGCCCGGCAATGCCAAAGGTATTAAAAACATCTCGGCCCGCTATTCGCAGGATGACCGGCGCGTAGAAAGTCCGGACTGGGATATGGGCAATATTAAATACGGGTTCCACGAGACCGTAGTCATTTTCGACGATGTATTCGTCCCCTGGGAGAGGGTCTTTATGTGCGGCGAAGTTGAGTTTACAGGGATGCTGGTCAACCTGATCGGCGGTACTCACCGGCCGACGACAGGAGGATGCAAGACGGGATGGACTGACGTACTCATAGGAGCGGTCCAGACCTATGCAGAATACAATGGAACTGCAACTGTGTCTCATATACGTGACAAAATCACTGACATGATCATGTATAATGAGATGATGTATTCATGCGGCATTGCTTCGTGCGTCAAGTCA
>JAPLHJ010000214.1 GCA_026389675.1 Chloroflexota bacterium
AGACAAGGTGATGCCTGGCCAGATACTGGTTGATATCGACAGGGACGCTACAGCCTCAACGGAAGAGGAATCGCACCCCGGCTAATAACCGGCAATAGCATTCACATAAAGGAGGTAATCAATGGAGGATCGCCACTTGCTCTACCGCGTCGTGGAAGGTGTGGGACACATCACCATCAACAGGGAACCGCAGAGAAACGCCATAACACCTGAAGCGCTCGCACTATTCCATGAATACTTGGATGAGGCGGAAAAGGACGAAAAGGTGCGTGCCCTGCTGGTCACCGGCGCCGGGGAGAAGGCCTTCTGCACGGGTGCGCAGTTGAGTGGAGAGGTAACCACCGGGGGCAAGGATGTCTTTGCCAGCTATGCAAGCCTTCTGAACAGTATCGTGAGTTTCCCCAAACCGACCGTGGCCCGGGTCAAAGGCTTCTGCCTGGCAGGAGGCATGGGATTTATGCTTGCCTGCGATATCGTTCTGGCCAGCGACGACTCAAAATTCGCAACTCCGGATGTAAATGGCGGCCTGTGGCCTATGATGATCGGCGCGCTCAGATTCCGCAATGTGCTGCAGAAGAAGGCCATGGAGATGATCCTCCTGGGAGAAAGGCTTACAGCACAGGAGGCGCTTGCCATGGGGCTCATCACCCGGGTGGTCCCTGCCTCAGACCTCGATGGAGAAGTGAGCAAAGTGCTTGCCATCCTCACCGCGAAGAGCCCCATTGGAATGAGACTCGGGAAACAGGCATTCTATGCCGTTGCCAATTTGCCCTTGCAGGAGGCCCTTAACTTCCTTTCGGATAAGATCAGGGAGGTTGCCTCTACGCAAGATGCCAGAGAGGGCATAACTGCCTTTATGGAAAAAAGGCAGCCCAATTTCACGGGAAAATAGCAAATGACTGTTTATGAAAGAGAAGGAGAATTGCTATGAGTTCTGAGACAAGAAAAGGACGTGATAAAGTCATTATTGCAAATTGCAGCGGCTTCTTTGGGGACCGGCTGTCTGCGGCCTCGGAGATGGTCCGGGGAGGTCCCATAGATGTTCTTACGGGTGATTACCTTGCAGAGCTTACCATGGCGCTCCTCTTCCGCTTGAAATTGAAAAATCCTGAAGCGGGATATGCCCAGACCTTCCTTAAACAGATGGAAGAGGTTATGGGCGAATGCCTCGATAAAAAAATCAAGGTGGTGTCGAACGCAGGCGGATTGAATCCTCGCGGGCTTGCCAGTGAACTTCTCAAGATAGCGGAGAAGCTGGGGCTTCATCCCAGGATTGCCTGCATAGAGGGGGATGATATCATGGGTCGGCTCGTTGAACTGCAGGAGGCGGGAGAGTCCCTGGTTCACGTTGATAAAGGGATCTCTCTGAAAGATGGGGGCCTGGTTCCCATCACCGCAAATGCTTATTTTGGAGGCTGGGGCATTGCCGGGGCTCTCGAAAGAGGCGCCGATATCGTGGTCAGCGGCCGTGTGGCAGATGCCTCGCTTTTGATGGGCCCCGCGGCCTGGTGGTTCGGATGGAAACGCAATGATTGGGATAAGCTTGCCGGCGCAGCGGTGGCCGGGCACATTGTTGAGTGCGGAGCCCAGGCTACGGGCGGGAATTATTCCTTTATCGACGAGGTACCGTCATTCCTGAAGGTCGGGTATCCCATAGCCGAGATATCCGCTGACGGCTCTTCGGTCATCACCAAGCATCCCGGCACAGGAGGCCTCGTTTCCGTGGACACCGTAAAGGCGCAGCTTCTTTATGAGATCAAGGAACCGACTTATTTGACTCCCGATGTTTCAGCCCGGTTCGATACGATTAAGATGTCCCAGGAGGCGCCAGACCGCGTCCGGATAACCGGTGTGCTCGGCTCCCCGCCCCCTGAGACCACCAAGGTGTGCATCAACTGCCTGGGCGGGTACAGGAATTCGACGAGTGTTGTACTGACCGGTCTCGATATCGAAAAAAAGGCCAGGATAGTCGAGGATGCTTTATTCGACAGCCTGGGAGGAAGAGGGCAGTTTGCCGTTGAAGAAGTACAGCTTGTCCGGTCGAGCAAGGACAACCCCGAGACAAATGACGAAGCCTTTGCCTATCTGCGAATATCCGTCATGGACCGCGATCAGAAGAAGGTGGATAAGTTCTCTGCCAAAGTCGTCGAGCTCGCGCTGGCAAACATCCCGGGTTTCACGTTAACAGCCCCACCGGCAAAAGGGACGATGGCGATCATCCACTGGCCGGCGCTCATCGCCCAACGACATGTCACCCAGAAAATTATGATTAACGATGAGGAGTTTTCCGTCGCTTTTGTGCCGTCCGGGGCCTCGACGCCTCCTCCGGAGTTGCAGAAAGTACAAATACCACCTGTGCCGGCCGGTAAGACGGTAAAAATACCCTTCGGCCGCATCTACGCCACCCGCTCTGGCGACAAGGGCGGCAATGCGAATCTCGGCGTCTGGGGAAAAACGCCCGAAGCATATGCCTTTCTCAAAGAGTTCCTGACCGCCACGAAATTGAAGGAACTCCTCAATGACATGGGTGGATATGAAATCGAACGCTACGAGTTACCCAATCTGTTCGCCATCAACTTCTATATCAGGGGCGTCCTGGGTGAAGGCGTGGCTGCATCGCTGAGGAGCGATCCCCAGGCCAAGACCCTGGGCGAGTACCTGCGCGCAAAGGTTATCGAGATACCGGAGTCTCTTGTTCCCTG
>JAPLHJ010000009.1 GCA_026389675.1 Chloroflexota bacterium
ACCCTGCTTGTCCCGGCGATCGTCAATGCCCTGCTCAAGCACCCGATGGTGGACAAATTTGATTTCAGCAGCCTTGAAGCTATCACTATAGGCGCAGCGCCTCCATCACTGTGGTCGGTGACGGAACTAAAAAAGCGCTGGGGCATCGAGTTCGCCAATATCTGGGGCCAGAACGAAGGCACAGGCAATGTCGCCGGCCCCCATCACATCCCCGATGTGGAGCAGCGCATCGACCACTTCCCGCAGTATGGAAAACCCGGATCGAAATGGGCTTCAATTTCATCAGACATCGGCAAAAACATACACCTGAAACTGGTGGACCCCTTTACCAAAAAAGAGGTAACAGAGTTGGGTGGTGTGGGAGAACTCTGGTACAAAGGGCCCAACGTGATACCCGGCTATTTCAAACGGCCCGACCTCACGGCCAAAGCATTTGACTCGCAGGGTTATTTCAATACCGGCGACCTCTTCCAGATCAAAGATAACGACTGCATCGGGTTTTTCGACCGCACCAAGGACATCATTATCCGCGGAGGGTTCAATATCAGCGCCCAGGAAGTTGAGAATATGCTGCTCGGTCACCCCAAGGTGCTTGACGTAGCGGCCGTGGCCATGCCCGATGAAATACTGGGCGAGAAGGTTTGCGTTTATGTAGTGCCCAAGCCGGAGCAGAGCATAGACCTGAAAGATATCAAGTCTTTCATGGAGGAGAAAGGCATCGCCAAGTATAAAATCCCTGAACGCGTTGAGATAGTGACCGCCATCCCGCGGAACCCGGTAGGCAAGATAATCAAGAACACGCTCAGGGAAGATATTAAGAAAAAGCTGGCTGCGTGATACTGAAATCAGGGCTGGGGGCTGCCCGGTATTCAGGCATGCTTGTCGATAAACTCACCGATCCGGGCGATAGCACGGCGGCCTTCGGGGATGAAGCTGGCCGCGAACTGCCAAACATGCTGCATTTTTTCCCATTCATCGATAACGGCATTTACTCCAGCCTGCTTTGCGCTTTCAACCAGGCGAGTGGAATCTGAGAGGAGGACCTCGTCAGTGCCCACCTGTACCAGTAGGGGCGGCAAGCCTTTCAGGTCGGCGTAGAGGGGCGATGCCAGGGGCGTCTTGGGATCAAGCCCTCCCAGGTACATCTTTGCGAATGCCAGTTCCTTATAATCATAGATAATCAGGTCAACTGCAGCTTTGCTCTTCCATGATTCACCGGTAAACGCCAGGTCGGTCCAGGGCGAAAGGCAAATGCCGGCTGCGGGCAATGGTATTTTCCTGTCCCTGAGGCTGATCAGCAGGGCAAGGGTCAGGCCGCCACCTGCCGAGTCGCCTACTACAGCCAGGTGTTTCGGGTCGACCTTATTACTCAGCAACCATTTGTAGGCGGCAACGGCATCCTCGACGGCCGCCGGGTGGGGATGCTCCGGGGCCAACCTGTAATCGATGACCAGCGCACGGGCTTTTGCGGCAATAGCGATATTGGCAGCTATGGAGCGGTGGGAATTGATGGAGCCGCATATGTAAGAACCGCCATGCAGATAAAGAACCACCCGGCCAGGAGATACGCCGGGGGGAATAAGCCATTCAGCCGGTACGCCACCGGCAAGCTCTTTTACTATCTGTATGCCCCTGGGCAGCTTGAACATAGAGCCCAGCCCATCTAATTCAGCACGTTCCTTGCGTACATCGGTTTCCCCTGCCTTTGGTGCGAACGTGTGCTGGAGACGGAAATATAATTCGAGCAACCTGACCTGCCAGCTAAGCATATCTGCTCACCTCCTTACCTTAGGTTGCACCCAACAAGCTGTGACAGCAAGTGGACCAAACCGCAGCCATTGTAGCACTATTTGCGGATCACGCGTCATATTAAGTACCATTACGGATTCCGGGCATGCTCACCTGCGGCCTATACTGAAGACAGTTAATATCTGAGTACGGAGGAAAACCCTGCATGGTAAAGATTATCTGCGACAGCACCGGGGAGATCCCCGAGGACATAAGAAAACAGTACGACTTAACAATTGTGCCGCTTAACGTGCTATTCGGCACCGATAGCTATCAGGACGGCGTGAACATCACGCCGGCACAGTTCTACAAGATGCTGGTGGAGGGCAAGGTGCACCCTACTACCTCACAGCCTGCCCCCGGGTTATTTGCCGAGGCCTACCAGAAACTGGCCAAGATAACCGATGAAATACTGGTGCTGACCATATCCGCCGGCATCAGCGGTACCTATGAGAGCGCCATACAAGCCAAACAGATGGTGGACAGCAAACTCAAAATTGAGGTCATCGACAGCATGTGGACCTGCGCCGGGTTGCTGCTGCCCACACTCAAAGCGGCAAGGGCGGCCGAGCAGGGCATGAATCTGGCGGAGATTACCAAGCTGGTAAAAGATATCCTGCCGAAGATCCGCGTCTACATGATTTTCGATACGCTGGAGTACCTGAGGAAAGGCGGCCGCATCGGCGTAGCCAAGGCGTGGCTGGGAGGGATGCTTAAGCTGAACCCGGTATTGACGCTAAAGGATGGGGTGATCCACCCGGTTACCCA
>JAPLHJ010000254.1 GCA_026389675.1 Chloroflexota bacterium
ATAGCCATCCCCAACCCGTCATTGCGAGCGCAGCGAAGCAATCTTGTCATATTGTACGGTCATGTCTTTGACATAAAAAGCCCGGTTGGGTAGAATCTTAGTCTGTGCGTGGCAGCGTAGCTCAGTGGTAGAGCAGGGGACTCATAAGCCCTTGGTCACTAGTTCAAATCTAGTCGCTGCCACCATTCCTCTAACATCCGTGAGGCTTCAATATATAAAATCGTAACCCTGGTTAACCTTAGCCATCGATTGGCTTGACCTCCGGCTTTCTCTTACTGAAGCCAAAGATGTATATTATCTCGAGAATAGCTAAAGTGTTGACTACCAGCATGACGATAAACCATACAAGGTGTCTATTGCGGGCCGATTTCCATAAAGCTACACCTTTCCACGGCAGAGTCCATGCTATGGATAGAAGCACCAATAATGTCATCCAGGTGGGCATTGAACTTAATTGATCCATTTTTCACCTATCCTTTCCATGTATTTGTGAGAAAGGATAACATAGACTACTACCGGTTGTTAATGTTTTTCGCATCATGGCCTTATTAATACACATTATATTGACCTTAGTCTCCTGTTTCATTAGGCGGGCTCTGCCTCGATCTAGTTGGTATAACGCTATTTAGATGCGCTGAACTTAATGGCCCGGTCGTAAAGGAGCTCTGTATTCACCGGCCCCACTTTGGTAGCTGGTTCCATGTATGCACGGAATCCGATAAAGGCGGGCTCATCGAGTGCGACTCCGTGCGCTTTGGGGCCGGTTGGCACCGCTACACAGGCCTTTTCGGAACCACTGGCACGCGCAAACTTGCAGACGTAAAGATATTTAGCCAGCGGATTGCCCGGTAAATATTGCTCAGCACTACCCGCATACTCCGTGCTGTAAATTCCTGTCACACCGTTCCAGGCAGCTTCACCATAAAAGGTGCAGTTCGCGTAGGTAGCCTTACCGGTGGCGGCATGATTAACACCGTAGACAATGACAAACTCATTTGGGTCATTACCGAGTGTTAAGGTGTCACTGCGGAGGTAAACGGTGTCACGGCTTTCACCGGCTACATATGTCTCTGTCTGGACTGCATCGTAAGACTCAGAAAGCCAAACGTAAGTCTTGGGTTCTTGTACTGCAAGATCACTATACTTAGCCAGTATGGCTTTACGTAACTCCTCAAGCGCCGGTTGTAAATCTATCTCTGTTTTGCCGGTACCCCTGACACGCAATTCCGGCGCCGGGAACGAATCAAGCTTTACCGCTGATTTGGGTGTAACTTTTATACCAGCCATAACAGTGTTTACATATTTCTGGCCGGCTTTTTCATCCGCAAAGAGCGCCATGCGCTGCGCAACAACGATAGTATCAAACTCGGGACCTGTGCCCAGCCTGACCATTGAGCTTGGGACTACATAGGTATTGATAATGCTTTCCGAATAGCCTGCCGATATTGCAGCGCTGCGTATCCGCTGATCAGTACCCCTATCAGCCGTGATGATAATAATGGTATCCTGATTGAACGGATTTCCCTTTACACCGCCGGGCGTGCCGGAGGTTTTGATGGTGAGGTTGTTGAGAGGATCATTAAAGCTGGTCCATACCCATTTGCGCTGCCTCTCTTTCTCATAGTACTTGTAAAAGATGAAGCCACAATAGCTGAAATAGGTGCACTCGGGAGGGGTTTTAACGGCCAGGACAACTGCCTCATCGGGATTCATCTGCCAGCCCTGTATGAGCCCGGGAGTGTTATACAGAAGGTTGTCTATTGTGTTTTGAGCGTCAGACAATTGCTTGATATCCGTCATTTCCACATTCACGGAACCGGCGCCAAACAATCCTTTGTAGGGCGCACCTGCGTTGTTGCCGGCTGAATTTGCCAGTCTTCCGGCTTCATATAATTTAACCGGATCCACATGGAATAACAGAGCCGGTTTCAAAGTAAAATCGCTCTTATCCAATGCAGACAACAAGGTGTCGAAATCACCGCCGGTCACTTTGGAAACATTTGCATTAGGAGTACATGAAAGCATTACAAAAATGACAAAAAGGTAAATAATCGTAGCCACAGTAATATTTGGTAGTTTTAACATTGTTGTTGCCCTCCTCCAACCTTGATTCTGCCGCGCTTACGGTCTGATTATACGCTTAGTCATCCGTAAATCCAATGTGGACTTCTATACTCACCCAATACATATAGATATAATTGATTTTCTAAATTTCCTTTAACTGTAATCCCCTGGTCATATATCGTCTTCAGAAATTGTTAGTTTCATATCAGCTATCTGTAAGCCCTCTGTCAAGCATTCAAGGACCTCCTCCTTTATACTGAATTTAAAGTAATATCAAAGGAGGTTAAAATTGAAAAGCAAATTCGCGATTGGTCTACTGGCATTAGTGCTGATGGCAACGTTAGCGGCCACGGGTTGTAGCGCCTCGGGTGTAACCAATGAGCAGTATATGACTCTGCAAAGTCAGGTCAATTCTCTCAATAACTCACTCACTTCAACTCAACAGCAGCTGTCATCAACTCAGCAGCAGCTGGCTGCAGCCCAACAGTCACTTTCGCAGGCTCAATCCCAGGCGCAACAGCCGCAGACGTTTGTTACGTCAGCGCAACCGGAGCCGGTATATCAGCCTACCGTCATCTATCAAACCTATCCCTATCCATATGTGTATCGGAATTATCCGTCCGTAACACCGTGGCATCATTCACCTTTGCCTCCCAGACCACCGCGGCCCAATCCGCCGGCCCCACACCCGTACCCGCCGTTGCCTCATTAGCAACAGATCATCGTGGAGGGAGGAAACAGATAGCATACATGCAATCAATGTTTCCTCCCTCGAATTTACCCTCGCTGGTAACTGATTGTATTAGCCCTCCTGGCAGATTTGCAAGCGGCGACTAATCTCCGGGTTAAAACAATTGACAGGGAGACTTAACCGTCTTATACTGCGGATCATCCGCAATATCAATCCGGTAAAGCAGTAAAAACGTTTCATACTAAACAGGAGGGTAAGCTGAGCATGAGGATACGTACGATTTCAACTTTTGCACAGGCGGCACTGGCCATCTTATTGGTTGCCGGGATCAGTTTTACGGGGTGTACGACCGCGCAGGGTGATGGGAAAACACTATTTATAACAGGGACATATGGTGCAATTAACCGGGGAGTGTACGACGGGTCTGTAACAGTCGCTGACTTAAAGAGGCATGGCGACTTTGCGCTGGGCACTTTCAGCGGTATCGATGGTGAGCTTGTCGCATTAAATGGCACATACTATCAGATCGGGGCACAGGGGAAAATCAACCTGGCTGAAGATACCTGGACTACTCCCAACGCTACCGTGACTTTCTTCAAGCCGGATAAAGTAATCACAATAAGTCAACCACTTGGCTACCAGGAGCTTCAATCTTACCTGAACGGCCAGTTACCTACACCGAATATTTTCTACGCCATGAAAGTGACCGGCAAATTTGACTCGATCAAAGCCCGGAGCCTGACCAAATTAACCAAACCTTATCCGTCCACACCTTATTCAACTATCACTCAGAACGAACCAACCTTCGATTTCAGTAATTTGGAAGGTACCCTGGTGGTTATTGTAAGTCCAGCCTATACCGGCGAACTCAGTTACCCGGGCTATCACGCACATTTTATTAGCAGCGATGGAAAATATGGCGGTCACGTGATTGATTGCCGTATAACCAGCGGCCAGGTTGAAGTGGCCAGTCTACCTAATTTTACAGTTAACCTGCCGCAAAACAGCGAGTTTTATAAAGCTGATTTCACCAAAAGCTATGCTGTGAGCCAGTCGGCCGTGCCTGCAGCAGCAGTTACATTGGCGCAGAATGTTATTCAGGCCAAGCTCGACCTGCTGGACAGCGATATGTCAAAGGCAGCAGGCCGGCTATCATCTGTGCCATTAAATGGGCCGGAAGCGCGGCAGATCCTCAATGAACTGTACAGCCAGCATCCCGGTATTATCGACCTGGTCGCAACCGACGCTGCCGGCACGATGGTAACCTTTGTGCCCGACAGTTATAAAATATATGAGGGCAGATTCGTCGGCGGCGATGAGAAAATGAAGAATTTCAACCGGGATAAGGAACCGGTCCTCAGCCCGATGTTCAGGACAGTCGAGGGCGTCGATGCACTGGTGATCATATGGCCTGTTTTTTCGGATAAGGGTGAGTTCAAGGGGTCACTGAGCGCACTTTTCAGGCCCGACCAATTATTTTCCGGGGAATTAGAAAAGCTGGCCGGGGAAAGCGGCGTCGAATTTATCATCATGCAGTCCGATGGACTGATTCTCTATAACTCCGGGGGCGCCGAGACCGGTAAAAACCTGTTTACTGATCCCATGTATCAGTCGTCTGCCGACCTTATCGCCCTGGGCAAGACCATGGTTGCACAGGACTCCGGCTCAGGTTCCTATACTTTCATCAGCCATGAAACCGGGAAGCAGGCTAAAAAGCAGGCGGCCTGGGTAAGCGCAGGCCTGCATGGCACCAACTGGCGCCTGAGCGCGATCACGGAAAGCGGTCTGTAACGGGGCGCAACGTATTTGTTTAACTTTATAAACAGTTGCAGTTGATTTGGTGTATACTATAAGTGGTGGTTGTAAGTTTAAGTTACCCCTACCTTGCCTAAATCCTCTAATATTTTTTCAAGTTTCAGGTGACCGGGACTCTAACCAACTATTAAAAAGAGGAGGTCATCTATGAGTTACGGAGATAAATCGCTTAAATGTTCCGATTGTGGGACTGACTTTACCTTCACTGCCGGGGAACAAGAGTTCTTCGCCACTAAAGGTTTCACCAACGAACCCAAACGTTGCGTTCCATGCCGAAAAGCTAAGAAGCAACAGAGTGGTAATTCAGTTAACGGTTCACACAGCTACAACACAATATAAGCTTTGCAGTACCTGATCATTTACCCCGGTTTTTTTGAAGATACGATGGCCGCGTTGAGTTGCCTGGCATTCGGGTAGGGAACCGGGGCATTTGCCCTTGGTTGCAGCGTGATAGCCCCTGTTGGGCAGGCGCTGACACACAGGCCACAGCCGATACAGCGTTTACTTTCTACGCCCGCCAGTTCATCTTTTATTACTACCGCCTCCATAGGGCATCTTAAGATACAATCGCCGCAGGCGGTACACTGCCCTGCATCGACTGCCGATATGAAGCTGGAGATGGCGGCCAGGCCGGCATCGGCAGATCTTTTCAGGCTCTTCAGGTTCTCACAATGGCAGGAGCAGCAGTTGCAAATAAAATCGAGGTATTTGCCCGTATTGCTCACGACATGCACGAGGCCCGCTTCCTCGGCCCTCTTCAAAACAGTGTAGGCCTCTTCCCTGGAGATCAGCTTGCCCAAACCGTATTCGGACATATAGAGCGCCCCTGGCCCGACGGCCAGGCAGACATCCTTGGGCTTATCGCAGGCATCGCCGAGGAGTTCGTACATATGACGGCAATGACAGGTTACCAGTCCGATGTACCTGGCTTTTTCAATATACGGCAGCAGCCGGTCATACGGTTGTACCGTTTTATCCTCGGGTATATCCCGGTCCACCGCGATTACCCTGGCGAAAGGGACACTGGGGAATACACCGGTCCCTGTAGATTCAAGCTCATTCAGGAAGGCCAGGTAATCGACGAATAGCCGGGCTATCTTCCTGGCCCGCTCGTTCACAACACCCGTGAGCAGTTGATTCTCAATGATCCCGGGGATAAGCGGCATCATGACATAATAACGTTTATCTGCGTACGCCGCGGAGAAGAGTATTCCCTTGCCGGCCATTGTTTCCAGAAGCTGTTGCACCTTTTCAGTGACGCCCTTCACCTGGTCCGCCAGCATTTCGGCGGATATGGGCGCGTCCGGCAGCATGGCTGCTAATTGTGCCTCCTCCTGGGTGAAGATGGTATCCATCAGCCCATGGAAAGCATCACGCTGTACGGCCGGGAACCCGCCGCCTCTACGCGTGAGGGCCTCGGTCAACTGATCGTAGATGAGTTTGTCCATAATTTACACCTGCTTTGGAAACGTAGTATAACACATAGCCATTGCAACTATCAGCATTATATTTCATATATAAAACAGGCCATCCTCATCGATATGAGGATGGCCTTGCATAAACAGTTTTTTATATCTCAGACAGTGCTGATGGCGCCCGCGACCATAATTCTCGGACCCGCGTGGACACCGATAACCGGGCCCACCTTGGTGCGGATTATTTTAGCATTGGGGATGGCAGTGGCTAAACGTTTGACCAGGTCTTCGAGCTCATCCGGCGTGGTGGCATCCTCCACTATTATTTCCTCGGGATGGCCGGTTTTTTTCATCAGGTCAACCAGAATATCTACTGCCTTGGCACGTCCGCGCGCCTGGGTAACCGGGTGGATCACCCCATCCTTTAGCGTCAATACCGGGTTCAGCTTAAGCATCCCTCCCAGCCACGCCTTGGCTACGCCGATGCGGCCGCCTTTCCTCAGGTACTCCAGCGTGTCGAAAATCATGTAGACGCGGATCTTCGGCAGGATATCTTTTACCAGCTTGGTAATCTCCGCCAGATTCATGCCCTGCTCGGCCGCCCGGGCCGCTTTGAGTGTGGGCAGCAGCAACCCGGCGCAGGTCCACATGCTGTCGATGACCTCAATTTTAAGTTTGCTATCCGCCATTTGTTTGGCCTGTATGGCGCTCTCATAGGTACCGCTGATGCCGGCGGATATGGTCAGCACCAGTATTTCATCGGTTATTTTGGCCAGCTTCTGGTAGGCCTCGGTAAATAACCCGGGGGCAGGCTGAGAGGTAGTAGGGTGCACCTTGCCCTCCACCAGCATCTTGTAGAACTGTGCCGGCGTGATGTTCACGCC
>JAPLHJ010000273.1 GCA_026389675.1 Chloroflexota bacterium
GAGTATGTCTCGGCCACTACCACACCCCCGTATCTCTCAAAGTAGTTGAACAGTCCCAGGTTATACCACAGCGGGATGTTGTCCCAGAACAGCCGCACTTTCTCCTCAGCAATTATGCCGGCACCCTTGTCTGCGCGCTCCTTCACTTCATCCCTGACCCTGGCCAGATAATCGACGGCGGTCCGGGTGCCCTGCCTGGTCACCATGACGAACATCAGCCCGACCTCGGCTGCCGAGATCGGCGTGGGGATGCAGCGCCGGTACCCGGTTATCTCGTCCCAGAGGGCACAGGCCTGATCGGATAGGCGGACGACCTCGCCGAGTCGGTCATAATCCAGCTTCCTTCCAGTCACCTCGGTGAGAAAGGCGATGATGCGTTTTATCTCGTGGATGGCGTAATCGATATGGTATCGCTGGATGTTCTCGATGGGAACCTGGGGGAGATCGGCCTTGAAGACTTTAGCACGGGGAAACCTCCGTGCGATATACTGAAAATTTTTCATGGTCGGGACACAGCCGGCGCCGGGCATGAAAATCATGTCGGGTTCCGGCAGGCCCCCCAGCGGCACCTCTTCCGATCCCATCATGCCGTTGATGTAGCCTACGCAATTGCGCAGGTATCCGCAGAGGTCCGGGGAAAAACCCATGGATTCGGCGGCCCGGTAATTCTTATCGATCAATCCGAAGGCGGCACAAACCGGTGACCAGTTCTCAGGGAAAGCCGGCATTAGATCCATAGCATAGAATATCTCAATAAGACCATTCATCGGCGGCATCCAGCCGACCGGCTTGCCGGTCCGCTTGGCCTCATGCCCCTCCAGGTAGAATTCGGCGACAATCTGCTGCAGTTCCCTGGCTGTGGCAAGTCTCTTGGTCGATTTCTGCGTGTTTCCCATCTTATCCCCCAATTATCTCGAAGAACGCCTGGAACCGGGTCTTAAGCTGGCCCTCTATATTGCCGCTCTCGTCCATCTCAACCAGCAATACCGGGATACCGCTGTTTTTCAGTTCCCCCGCCAGCGCCGGGTAGTCGGCCAGGTGCGGCGTGCAAAACTTCTGGAAGAGGAATATGACACCCCTCGCACCCGATCTCTCTACCAGTTCCCTGACCCGCGGTACGCGGTCTTCGATAGTCGAGCGGGCGGGACAGGGGAAACGGTGCATATAGCGATCGATGAGCCGTTCTATAGGGTCTTTCCCAGGTCCGTCGGCAGGCTCGCAAAAGCGGTACCCGTTGCAAAGGTCGTCGGCCACCACCTTCCCACCCGCCACCTCAATCAGGTCGAAAATCCACATCTGTTCGACGATACTGCCCGACACCAGGACAGGTATGCCGCCAGCAGGAGCAGCCTTTTTATAATCGAGGGCGCCGATGAGGCCGGTCAGGTATGTAAGGTAATCCTCGGGAGGCAGGGAAAAACCAGCCTCCGCTATCGTGTAAAAGTCGCGCGCCGGCCGTACAAACATGTCCCGGGCACGCAATTCGTGCAGGCGCAGCAGGCTTTTCCTGATTTCCGCGTAAAGGTCGAGCGATCGCTGCAGAGAAGCCGGGCCGGTTTTTCCTCCGGCTTCGGCGAGTTTACCGGTAAGCTCATTGAGGGTATGCCGGTAAAACGCCCTGGCGCCTTCACTGGCGTTGTAGGGCAGTGGTACGGTGTGAAAGAGCCCAAGTCCGGTGTTTTCCTCCCAGATATTCATCATGCCGCACGGCGTATCGCAGGTGTAACCCTGTATCACGCCGGAGAGATACCTGTATTCGCCGCGCAGCGCCCTCTCCAGTGAAGTCCGCATATAGGGGCAGACGAAGTTGGGGACTAAAGAACCGGCCTGTTCAACACGTATCGTACCGCCGTAGATCCTTACCGGCAGGAAGCCCGCCGCATGGATAAGCTCGATGGGTGTGTAGGTGCAGAACCAGCCGAAAACTTTCTGTTTTTCTGCATGGCGGATGAGCCGCTCCGTCCTATTCTTGACAGCTTCAACAAAAGGGCCTGTATCAATAGGCATCATGGTTAACCCGCTACTATCCGCCATAAAATCCTTCCCCGACAATTGTGCGCCTTTTAGATTTCACTGCATGCTTCCTGTTAATCTCAATATACTAAGGTCACCAAATAAAAGGAATAAGCCTGTATCTCACCTTCTTTTTATAATCAATATAACCCACCAACTCAGCTATCAGCATTTTTTCTTCGCCGGTTATTCGAACAACCAGGAGAAGACTCATTAATGAGCCAACAAGCAGCCCGTATATCGAGCCGAGCAATAGCGGCGCTCCTAAAAACATCAGTAAACCTGCCAGATACATGGGATGCCTGACAATACTGTACACTCCCGTCGATATCACATGTTGCTTCCGTTCCGCCTGTATCCTCACCAGTGGTGATGCGAAAGTGTTTTCAGTATATGACCTGTAGAAAAAGAAGGACGATAATATTAATCCAATGCCACCCAAAACTTTCAACCAAATAGGAAAGCTTACGTTCCAGGCCAATCTTTTAGCATCCAGCGGCATAATCAGGATCCAGGCTATAAAACCCAGCCCAAGACCATAGACAACGAACCTATCCCACCCTTCCTGGTTTGCAGTACCCGGCTGCTTAAACCTCTCTGCCAGGAGTGCGGGGTCTTTGCGATATAGATAGCTGATAGTAAAAAAACACAATAAAAGTAACCATATATTAAAAATCCAGCCTTCAACCCAAAGCCAGTCTCCTGACAGGAGTAGAAGTAGTACCGGCCAGATCAATATCCAAATTGCCGTGTAGATGATTTTACCGGCACCAATGCTATCTTTGCTTTTAATGGGATATCCCTCCTGAGTTTTTATCACTAATTCTATTCCGGGGAAAGAATAATCACAACGGCGCTGTTAAGCAGATTACAGCAGAACGGATTTGTTATAGAATTGCACGGGCAAATCTTGAAACAGGAGATTTAAATATGGATTTGAAAGATAAGGTCATATTGATCACCGGCGCTTCATCCGGTATAGGGAAAGCAGTAGCGCTGGCACTGAGCCACGGGCATAACCGCATTGTCATAACTGCACGCCGCAAAGAATTATTATCAGACGTAGCGGAAACCATTCAAAAAAACGGCAGCGAAGCCTTGGCAATAAATGGAGACGCGCTGGATGCAGAACAGGCAGCCAGCATAGTTCAGCAGGCGGTACTGCGGTTTGGCCACATCGATATCGCATTGCTGAATATCGGCGCCGGGCCTTCCCTAAGCATCTCTACTGCCTCTCCCGGTGACATCAAGCAGAATATGCGCGTCAATTATGACACAATGATCAATTTCTTCTGTCCGCTTGTCCAACAAATGAAAGCCCAGGATTCGGGCGGGATCATTGCCAACACCAACTCACTGGCAGGATTCCTGGGGCTTCCCACACAGGGGCAATATTCAGCCGCTAAAGCAGCCTGCCGCATTTTCCTGGACACCGCCAGGATTGAATTGAAGCAGTACAATATCAGGGTGCTGACGATCTGTCCAGGGTTTGTGATAACGGAGAGAAATAAACAACCCGGAATTCCCGCTTCTTTTACCATGAGCCTGGATGAAGCTGCCAGGCACATCTTAAAGGCCTTGAAATCAGAGAGCAAAGAATACCTGTTTCCAACCCGCCTCAAGCTGGCAATCATGCTGCCGCGGTTTCTGCCACGGTTTGCAACGGAGAGTATCCTGTCGCAGTTTTTACGCTCATAGATTCCAACAGTTAATAAGGAGGATGGCAATATGTTCAGAACCAGGATGACGGAACTCTTCGGCATAAAGCACCCCATAATGCTCGCCGGGATGAACTGGATAACGGAGCCGGGACTGGTAGCGGCGGTATGTAACGCGGGAGGGCTGGGTATGCTGGCCACGGCCCGCTTCTCACCCGGCGAGACAAGGGAGAATATCCAGGAGATAAGGCGGCGTACGGACAGGCCATTCGGGGTCAACCAGGCCCTGGCCCTGCCAGGAGCAAAGGAGAACGTAGAGGTTGCCCTTGAAGAAAAGGTACAGATAGTCAACTATGCCCTGGGCAAGCCGTGGTTCATCGACCGCGTACACGGCTACGGCGGCAAGGTGCTGGGCACGACGGCAACGGTCAGGCATGCGGTACGCGCCGAGCAATTAGGCTGCGACGCGGTGATCGTCACAGGCCACGAAGCCGCCGGCCATGGCACCATCGCTACCTCGCTGGTGCTGCTCCCGATGGTGGCCAGCCAGGTCAAAGTACCCTTGATCGCCGCCGGCGGTTTCTATAACGGCCGCGGACTGGCGGCAGCACTGGCACTGGGGGCAGACGGGATCTCTATGGGAACCAGGTTCTCGCTAACCCGGGAAAGCATGGTGCACAATAACTTCAAACAACTGTGCCTGCAGGCCACCGAACAGGACACGCTGTATAGCAACGCCTTCGACGGCATGCCGGGCCGCGTACTGAGAACCAGGGCAGCGGAGAAGATGATGAAGGGCGGCATACAATTCTCCGAGGCACTGCGTGGCGCCGGCGAGATACGCAAGATGCTCAAACTCTCTTTCTGGCAGTTCCTCGGCCTGAGTCTGCAAATGTGGCGGGCCGAGGAGGGCTCGCCGATCTGGTCACAGGCCCGCCAGGCGGTGGGCATGAGAAGGCACCTCAAGGCCATCAACGATGGAGATGTGAATGAGGGCATCCTCTTCGCCGGGCAGGATTGCGGAGGGATAGATGACCTGCCGGGCGTGCAGGAACTGATGGACAGGATCATAACCGAGGCCGAAGCGGCCTGCGACTCCCTGCAGAGGAAACGCCAGACGGCATGAAACAGAAACGACAGGTAAATTAATTAGCGCGGAGGTAGTAACGATGGAACACAAGTGGAAGAAGAGCTCGCCTGAACTGGCCAAAGTACTGGATGCTGCCCTGATACGCTTCACCTGCGACAAAAAGCCGATGTTCGGTTCACCGGTATTCTGGATAAACCGCAATATGTTCGCCGGGGTGCATGAAGATAACCTGTTCATCCGTCTATCAGAAAAAGACCGCGGTGAGATACTGAAAAAATACCCCGGGGCCAAACCCTTCGAACCGCTCAAAGGCCGCATTATGAAAGAGTATATCGTCGTGCCCCCATCAATCTATGCTGATGCGAAATTATTTGAGGAGTGGCTGAAGCGTGCCCACGCCTACGCCGCATCTCTGCCCCCCAAAGTTAAGAAAGGCCCGAAGTAAAACCGCGGATTATTTGGAGGGTTACCCGTATTATGATATGGTTAATTGTTCATAATATAGGGAACTCAATATGCAAATCGAGGAACTCCGCCGGGAAATAGACGGTCATTTCGAGAAGGAGGAATACCTGGAGGCGCTTGAGCGCTGCATAGCCCTGCTGGAGGAGTACCGGCAGCAGGTGACCTTCGATGACATCTTCAAGAAGGGACTGTGCCATTTCAAGCTGGAAGAGGATGCCGAGGCCATCGGCTGTTTCAATAAGGCGCTGGAGCTGCAACCGGACAATGAAATGGCGCTGACCAACAAGGGGATTTGTCTTTTCAACCTCAATAAAGTGCAGGAAGCCTTCCGGATTTTCAACCGGGCGATTAAATTAAATCCGCATGTTTTTCCGCCCTGGCACTACATGGGCTTTTACTACCTGGGACTTTTTATGAAGACGGGCGACCAGTTTATCATGGAGAAGGTGGTGAACTGCTATCGCCAGGTGGTTGGTATGGCGCCGGATTTCGGCGGATTCACAATGCACGATCCCATCAAGGATGTAGATTATTCCATCGAGCTCTTTTTGACGCTGCATGATGATGTGCCCGAATTGCCCATCGATACTCTCACAACTGTTTAAGCCTCAGGCCTGCCCGGCTAAAGCCATAAGCCTGTTGATTATCTCCACCATCCCGCCCGTATCCTGCCCGCAGTACTCTTCCAATGCCTGCCGGATAGCCTTCCTGTCTTCCTCAGTTACATCGCCATAAGTGGAAGACATATAGGCCGCGGCGGCCATGCGCCCATCGTTTATAGTCAAACCTTCATAACTTATGCCGGTGAGAGCCGGCATCACGTTCTTGAGCGATGCGCTGCCTTTCTGCTCAGGATGATAATAATGAAAATTGCTGAAGGGCTTTAACAGGTCTACTATCCTATCCTGCAATCCATCGACCCAATCCTGGTATTCGGGCAACGCCCCGGCTAAATCCCTGAGAACGTTCTTCTCAAAAATAGCCGAATAGGCGACGATGCTGCCGCTATCACCCAGCACCTCCCGCAGCCTGGCGGCCAGCGCCGGACGCGGGTCGTCCGTTCCGTCTGCCAGGTAGCTGAAATGCGCCACCTCCTGCCTGCTGTCCGGAACTATATGCACTGAGAACTGGAAAGGTATGGACTGGTAAGGCCTGGTGCCGTCAAGTAAAGGCACGGCTGACCCGAAGGTTTCAAAGTCGAGGTAATGTATGGGGTACTGCAACGAATCGAGAAAAGACCGGATCTCCTGCCGGTCAACGTGCTCCCGGCCGCCGGAGACGCAGTCGACCTGTATCTGCTGTTTGCCGTTAAGCTCATAGTCCGCAGGGATATCCGCTAAGCCGGTCACGCCACTCTCAAAGAGTTCAAAACATTTCTTACCACCATAGTACAGGTCAAAGATGCTGTGCTCGGGCAGGGATTCCCAGCATACCGCCTGCAACGGGCACGGGTAAGGATCGCTGCAATACGGTCCTATCCCCACCTCCGGGCACTGCTGCCGGCTCATTACGCCAACTATCTCGTCGACCCGCCCGGATAGACCTTCGCTATATTCGTTAACCCGTGTGGTGATATCCTCAACAATAAAAAGCTGCTGCGGATCTATCTCTCCCTGCCGAACATATTGATTGTTGATACGGGCTACATTGCAGGTGCGTATCTTCATACCCAGGCTTTCGCAGCACAGGCGCTGGAAGGCTACATCCCAGATGTTTACATCCTTGACGCCGGTGGAACTCTTGACCTCGATGATATCCCATTCGCCGGCGCCAACAGGATTCAAAATATCCGGCCGGCAAAAAATGTTGCCGGCCAGCATCCCTGCTTCGAAGAGAGGACGCCCCGCAAGCATATTTTCCCGCGTAATCTTAATATTGGCGGAGAAATCCCCGGTGGGAATATCGATGCCCGTGGGGAAAAGCTTTTTAGCCAGCTCCCCCACTTCATGCCCCTGGTCGAAGGTAAACTGCGTAACAGCATCAGGCGGCGGGATGCTTTTAGGTTCGTGCACCACAGTCCACAGGTACTTGTAGCACTGCAAACCGCGCAGAAAATTAGTCTTGGATAGCATGGATGTTATACCGGGCTCAACTAATCTATACGTTTAAATAATTTGCCCCTGGTACCGCAGACCGGGCAAACATCGGGGGCTTCCTTTTCGTGAGTATAACCGCAGACCGGGCACACGTAATAAGGATAAGTTTCCTGGCTTTTCCCCAGGCCATCCAGCAGTCCCCTGTACAATTTGGCGTGCACTTCCTCAACGGCGTTGGCCCACTTGAAAGTCCTGAGCGCATCGCTGTTGCCTTCAGCTTTGGCATCCTCGATCATTGCCGGGTACATTTTGGTATATTCGTGCGTCTCGCCGTCGATGGCCTCCCGCAAATTCTCTTTCGTGGACTTAACGGCTTTGAGTGCCCTGAGGTGATTAAGCGCATGCACTGTCTCTGCTTCCGCGGCAGCGCGGAACATCTTAGCGGACTGAGCATAGCCTTCCCTGTCAGCGGCCTCGGCAAAGGCCAGGTACCTGCGGTTGGCCTGCGATTCTCCTGCGAAAGCCGTTTTTAACCCGTCTTCTGATTTGGACATTTCTGTATTCCTCCCTCACACTATTTTCAGTTATATTAGCAGCCGCTTACGACGCGGGTAATGACTTTTATCACACCGCTGTTCTTAAATAGCCAGCGCGAAATTCAGGTAAAGCTGTGCCGCCTGGACCACCTGGTTGAAATTCACCGATTCCTCGGGCGTATGCGCGGTCTCCAAGCGCCCGGGTCCGAAGATGATGGGGTCCACACCCGCTCCCCACAGCACATTGCCATCGGAATGGCTGCGGAAATCCTGCGTCTCCCAGGCGATCTTCATGCCTTTACACACCTCGCGCAATTTGCGCACCAGCGGTCTCTCCTGAGAGATACGATAACCCGGGTGGGTGTTTTCAAACCTGATATAGGCGTCAAGGGCAGTAATAACCTTGCTGGCATCCTCAACGAGGTGTTCTAAGTCTGCTTTGAGCACATCCATGCGGGAATCGGGTGGCAGGTGCAGGTCAAGCCAGGCCTCGCAGGTATCCGGGACAACGAACCCTCCCGGGAAACCTGAAAGCTGCCTGATATTGTAAACCAGCCCGCTGGATACTGAGGTCGCATAGCCGGTCACCTGCAGTAGCAGCTTGAGCATATTCTCGATAGCATTCTGTCCCAGTTCCGGCATGGAGGAGTGTGCTTTTTTGCCACGGGTCCGCAGCAGGACTTCCAGGTAACCGTAATGACCGAGGCAGGGAATCATGTTGGTCGGTTCAGCTACCACGGCCCAGGGGAAGCGGTATTCCCTCACCAGCGTTTTGGCACCGTCGCTCTCCTCCTCCTCGCCTACTACCAACGCCATGCCCACGGACGGGAATTTGCCTTTTCTCTCGGCCAGCACGTTAAAGGCCTCTATCATAGCGGCGCAGCCTGCCTTCATATCAGAGGTGCCCAGGCCGCTGGCCTTGCCATCCTCCTCGTAGAAGCCGAAATCATCCAGGTCATGCGCCGTCACTGTATCCAGGTGACCAACGAAGCACAGGTCAACCTCGTCGGTTTTGGGGGGCAGCACCACGATATTGTAGCGGTTCTCGTCCACCGGCTGCCGTTTTACATTCAGGCCGGCCTCTTTCAGGTATCCCTCGGTGAACTGCAGCACCTCTTCCTCCTTGCCCGAAGGACTGTAAATATCCACCAGGTCCTGCAGGATTTTCTTCAACCGGTCCGGCCTGATTTCAGCCGACGCGCCTGTGCTTACTGCCATTCTTCTTCCCTCTCAAACTGCGCTTCTTTTCCTTTTGCTGTTCCGTGGCGGCCGGGTTATAGGTCATATAGATATGCTGTTGCGGGCTGCCGAAACCCCTGACACGAAAGAAATGCAAAGCCGGCAGGTTATCAGCCTCCGTATCTATCATGAAGATGCGTACCCCGGCTTCGACCATCTTGTCCTCAAACTTGTGGAAAAGCCGGCTGGCCACGCCCAGCCTCTGAAACTCCGGCGATACCACCAGCCAGACAAGGTAACCATACTTCCAGGCAGACTTTTTCTTGGTTACCACGTTGCCCATGGCGAAGCCGATTATCTGCCCCTCGACCTCTGCCACCAGGCAATATTCCGTGTCCTCGTTGAATATCGAGATGACCTCGAATTCGTCCCAGGTGCGATAGAGGGTAGGCGTCTTGTCAGCGGTGAAGACCTGCTCCCCCAGGTGAAAAACCGCAGGTATGTCGTCAACACCCATCTCCCTTATCTCGATATCCGGCTTCTTCCTGCTGCCGTTTTCTTCGTGGTCAGGTAAGACCGAATGCTGGGATTTTTCACTATTATTGCGCTGCTCTGCAGCGCCATTATTGTTCATATAACCTCTATATAACGCACGCGGAAGAAAATCCGGCGGGATCAGGATAAATTAAAACTGGTAGCCCAGTGCCCTGGCCTTGTCGTAGCACTTTTTGGCCTCGGCATCGCGCTTAAGCGTTTCCAGTGTCAGTCCCTTGCTGTACCATAAAGCCGGGTTGTTGACATCCAGCGCCAGGGCCTTATC
>JAPLHJ010000078.1 GCA_026389675.1 Chloroflexota bacterium
GGCTTCAAGCAGTTGTTGAACGTTTTTCATTGCGGCAATCTGCGAATCCAGCACGTTGACGATTTGAATAAGCTCCGGGAAAAGCGGAGTTGGTTGATTCATATCATTGTATTGTGTCTGAAATGTATCGAGTTCAGGATTGGAATAGACTGACCGTGACGCCTCAAGATCATATGTGGCTAAAGAGATATTGGAAGCGGCATCAGCGTATTTAGCGTCATTCACCAGTTGTTTAGCCTGGCTGACCTCTTCCTGCGCCTGTTCAAAACGCATCAGCGCTGTTGCCAGGGAATAAAACGTCGGAGAGCGAGGGCCGCAACAACCCTGGATAACGCTATTGATAGCCTGTTCAACAGCATACTGGGCGGCCTTAACTGTAAGCAGTTGGGTTGTATCGTCCAGCGTGGCAAGCAGCGTGCCGGCCTTAACCGGTTTTCCCTTTAACTTGTACTGCTCTGCCGGTATATCTTTGACCGTACCCGGCGTACCAAACTTCAGGCGCACCTGGTTAGGCATGTCAAGGTTGCCGTCAGAGGAAACGGAAAGGATAAGGTCGCCGCGCGTAACGGGGACCATCTGGCTGGGTAATATCTCCTTTTTCGGCTGGGCGCAGGAAGATAATGCGATAACCGATATTGTGACCAGCGTAATGATAGTGATTAGTCTCTTGCTCATATCAGGATTCTCCCTATATTGCCAAAAGCGGGACTGCGTATCATACTGTATAAAATTTGGGTAATTCTACAACACGGCTTAGTGAGAGGCAACCGAACCGGTGTATATGCTTTTTACGCAACTATCTCCAGGGTCCAGCTATCGTTAATCCAGGCGCCGATGATATCTTTTACCGGCAGTCGCCATGATTGCAGGATTTTAACGCAATCTTTTACCTGGCTGATGTGTTCATCTTTGCTTACAGGATTTCCCCCGCAGTCGTGATGCGCTGCTATCAGGATAGTCTCCGAACCGTGTGCATTTACCGAGATGAGCACTCTGGATTTGATCGATTCAACCTGAGCAGGGTTGCCCTGCGAAAGCATCTTATCAGGGCCGGGTTCGGTAATCATGTCGATGAAATCGAGGGCATATTTGCCTTTCATCCAGTTTGCTACCGGAAGCTGTGCGCGGCCGTCCATGCAGTTAATGGCTGTGCCGAATTTTCCATGGTGCATATCAAACCACTTTCTCCCCTGAAATTATAATTTTCCGCTTATCCCTAAATAAGCGAAGTAAATGGCGAAAACTACTATGGTGACCAGCGCTACCGCCGACGCAAATATGACGATACGGAAGACCTCAAATTTCTTTCCCAGGAAGCCGCCCAGTGACAGCACCAGGCATGAGAGGAGGATTATGGCAAATATGTAAGTTACTGTTTTAGGATCCGGCATAGTTACCTCCTAATTAAGCATGAATTAGCCCGTCGGCGATCAGCAATAAAGCGATTAACACCGCGCAAATGACGATAAGCAGCGCCCAGAACATGGGACGTGAAGCAAGGCTGGCGCCTTTTTTCCCCTGTTGCCGGCCGACTCCCGGCGTCAGTGTGTTTTCCTGCTGCACAACACTACCTGGAGCATCCTGATTGTCAACCGCAGGTTGCTTTTGTGTGGGAGAAACAGCCCAGTTGAAAACCGTGCGGCAATTCGGGCAGGTGGCGTATCGGTTATTCAGGGGACTGCCGCAAACAGGACAATTATATACAAAGCCCTGGCCGCAATTGGTACACTCCGGTTCACCGATGGCGTTCAGTGTGCCGCATACAGGGCATTGAAAACTCTGAATCATAGCTATCTACACATGCCAGTAAAGCTCAATCATTAATGCGCCATTGTTATAAAATAATATGCTGAGTAAACGGCAAAGCCGACAACCGCAATCAGCGCAACAACTCCCGCGAATGTAACCAGCTGACCGGGTGAAGTTTTCTTACCTATGAAGGCGCCCAGCGCCAGTAATATACAGAAACCCAGGATGCAAAACAACACGGTTGCCAGCGATTGTGCATTAGGCATGATAACCTCCTGTCATTAGAAAGTGGCGCTTCCTATATTATTCTCCCATAATTTGCAGGATAATTTCCCGCGACCTCGCGCGTGCGTCGAAATCGACTATGACGATCTGCTGCCAGGTGCCCAGGGTTAGCCTCTTGTTAATGAAAGGGATATTAATGGATGGGCCAAGCAACGAGGCTCGGACATGTGAGTGGCCGTTGCCGTCTCCCCAGGCTTTATTATGCTCATACGTTAAGTCAGATGGAATTACCCTCTCCCACATATCATGCATATCCGATACCAGTCCCGGCTCAAATTCTATGGTTGTCACTCCGGCTGTTGAACCCGGGATAAAAACGGTCACGGTTCCACTGTTGACGCCTGAATTATTTACTTCCCGCGCTATCTCAGAGGTGACATTCAGCATCTCTCCATGGCCGTGGGTGCTAATTTGTATCCTTTTACAGGCAACTGTCATATTCTAACCTCCTGCCATATTATATCCTTTATATTAAAAACAGGGCCGTCTTTGCAAACCCTTTGCATTCCCTGCCTGGTCTTAATGCTGCACCCGTAACATGTGCCCAGTCCACAACCCATACGAACCTCTAAGGAAGCCTGTACAGGTTTTGTAACAGCTTTATTATCTACCTGGTTGCTAATTGCTTCAAGCATTGCCTGTGGTCCGCAGGCAAAAATCTGTTTGACCCTGGCCAGATGCAACGGGATAACATCCGTAACCTTACCCCGGATGTAACAAGTATCGTTTTCCACGGATTCCACAACCCGGATAATATCTATGCCGGGCGGCAACAGAGAATCCGGATACAACCCTTCCTTTTGGCGCGCACCGGCAATTAACGTGACGACTCTGCCCAGTGAAACTGCCCTTTCGGCCAGGAACATTAAGGGGGCTATGCCTATTCCGCCGGCCGCCAGCAAAAGATTATCGGATTTATTATCTATACTAAAACCGTTACCCATGGGCCCTATAATATTCAGTTGTGATCCCGGAGCTACCTTTGAAAGCCAGGTTGCGCCTTTTCCGGAGGTGGAAATCAAGCCATTCTCTTTAATGGTTGTACGTGATGCGTCCGGAGCATCCGGATTTCTTACCGAGTACAGGAAAAATACGTCGCCTCGCGGATTCACCCTGTGTATACTCAGGGGACGCCTCAAAAGTACATCAGGGCCGCAATTCAGCATGCAAAACTGCCCGGGCTTACTAACCGCAGCTACTTCAGGAGCGTGAACGCGCATAAGGAAATACGTGGCTCCCGGATAGCTCAACAGTTCGTCGTTGGATAGAACTTTGGCCTTTAGCTGTTTCAATTTATATTACAACCATTCCCTTTATATCGGAGTGGTAGGTCTGTAACGACTTGACCGACGGCTTGCCCTTCTGAAAAGCTGCTATACCTTTGGCTGCAGCCGATGCCGCTGCCAGCGTTGTGATGTAGGTTACCTTGTACTGGATAGCGGCCTTGCGGATATAGGAGTCGTCATACAAGCTCAGTTTGCCGCTGGGGGTATTGATGACAAGGTTGATTTCGCCGTTCTTAATGGCGTCGACGATATTAGGCCGGCCCTCA